>CAXSIB010000042.1:0-13336 GCA_964237095.1 uncultured Actinomycetales bacterium | reverse complement strand
CGCCGGCGGGACCGTCGCCGGCCGGCCGGCGGCGGCCGCGGCGTGGGCCGGGTGGCGGCCCACGGGGTGTCCCGGATCGCCCCGCAGGAGCCGGCGGGCCCCCACGACCGCCACCGGGGTGACGACGAGGTCCAGCAGGAACAGGGAGATCGGCGCGGCGTCGAGGCCGAGGACCGGCAGGAGGAGGCGGGCCGCGACCAGCGAGGCCGCGCACGTCGCGAGGTAGACGACGCCGACGACCTGGTGCCGGTTGGCCGAGCGCAGGACCGAGCAGGCGAGCTGCCAGGGCACGTCGGCCAGCACCGTCAGGACCATCAGGGTCAGGAAGACCCGGTCGGGGTGCACCCGGTGGTCGGTCCAGACCCCGACGACCTGCTCGCCCACCAGCAGGAGCAGGAGACTCGCCGCCCCGCAGGCGAGCAGGCTGAACCTCGCCGCGGTGACCACGATCGTGCGGGCCCGGGCGAGCGCGCCCGCCGCGACCGCCCGCGTCAGCTCACCGAGCACCCCGTTGGTCACCGTCACCGTGACCTGCTGGGTGGAGTTGACGATCGTCCGCACCGTCGTGAAGGCCACCACCTCCGCCGGCCGCAGCGCCGACGCGGCGAGCAGGAGGTAGCCCTGGTTGAGGATCCCGAAGCCGAAGGTGAAGCCGGAGTAGGTCAGGCTCGGCACCGCGAGGCGCGCCATGACCGACCGGCTCGCCGCGGACCACCCGAGTGCGAACCACGCCATCCGGGCCCGGGCGACCGCGACGTAGACCGACACCAGCACGACCCGGGTCATGCCGAGGACGGCGGCGGCGACCCACAGCCGGTGCGACAGCGCGAGGGCGGTACCGAGCGCGGCGAACTCGAGGACCCGGATCGCGATCATCAGGCAGATCCCGAGCGGGTACTGCCCGTTCGCGCGGAAGGACCCCTCGACGAAGCCCGCCTGGATCCACGCCGCGACGGCGACGAGCTGGCACAGGACGACCGCGCGGCCGGCGCCGGCGGACACCCCGGCCGCGGGACTCCCGTGGTAGCAGGCGAAGACCAGCGGGACGGCCACCACCGCGACGACCGCGACCACCGACATCACCAGCGTCCAGGCCGACTGGATCGACCGCCGGGCCCCGGCCGGGTCGCCGGCGACGAGCCGCTGCGCGGCGTCGGTGGAGGCCGCCCCGGAGAAGCCGAGGTCGCTGAGGCTCAGGTAGGTGGGGATCGCGGTCAGGACCAGCCAGACCGCGTACTGGCGCACGCCCACGAGGTGCAGGAACAGCGGGACCTGCACCACCTGGATCGCCAGCGTCGTGGCCAGCCCGGCGAAGCTCGCCGAGACCCCCAGCACCGCCCGGTCGAGGTGTGCGAGGCGGTCGAGGTGTGCGAGGCGGGCGAGGCGCCTTCGCGCGGTCACCGCGACGACTCCTCGACCCAGTCGCGCAGCCGCGCCTCGAACGCCGCCGGGGCGAAGCGGCCGGCGTTGCGGACGCACGCCTCGGGACTCAGGGTGCGGGCCAGCCCGACCGCGCGCTCGAACCGCGCCAGGTCGAGGTCCTCGACGAGCACGCCGCTCTCCCCCGACCGGACGGTCTCCTGCGCCCCGGCCCGGTCGAGGGCGACGACCGGCGTCCCGCAGGCCTGGGCCTCGACGGGGACGATCCCGAAGTCCTCCACCGCGGGGAAGACCAGCGCGAGGGCGTCCCGGTAGAGCTGGCGGACCTCGTCGTCGGCGGTCCGGGTGCGGAAGTCGACCTCGGCCCCGAGGCGTCGGGCCTGCTGCCGCAGCCGGGGCAGCAGCGGGCCGTCGCCGACGACGACGAGCCGGCACCGCATCCGCGCCGCCAGCTCGATCGCGAAGTCCGGGCGCTTGTAGGGGACCAGGCGCCCGACGAACAGCAGGTAGCCGCCGTCGCGTGCCGGCGCGGCCGCCGGCCCGGACGGGGCGTAGAACGCCGTGTCCACCGGCGGGTGGATGACGACCGCGGGCCGGCCCCACGACCGCCTGACCCGGTCAGCCACCTCCCGGCTGTTCGCGGCGAAGCTCGTCACCCGGGCGGCCGCGGCGCGGTCCACGGCCCGCAGCACCGACCGGACCGGCTTCAGCCCCCAGTGCCCGCCGCGGGCGTCGAGCTCGGGGGTCCACACGTAGCGGGCCGGGGAGTGCACGTAGACGAGGTGCCGGCGCCGGGCCAGCCGGTTCGAGCTGGCGAAGGCGTGGTGGGAGGTCAGCACGACGTCGTAGCGCTCGCGGGGCAGGCTCCGCCACGCCAGCGGCATCAGCGGGAGGGTCACCCCGCGCCGGTCGCGCCAGCCGGGCCGGTCCAGCCACGTCGTCCGGACGTCGAGCCCGCCCCCGGCCGGCCGGACCGCCGACCGGAACTCCGGGCTCACCGACAGCGCATAGCGGTCGGCGTCGGGGAAGGTGTCGCACATCGCGAGGAACACCTTCTCCGCCCCCCGCGGGGCGTCCAGCCACTCGTGGACGAGGGCCATCGACGCCGTCACCGCGGAGACCCGGCCGCGTCGAGCTCCCGGTCGAGCAGCGCCACCAGCTCGTCGCCGCGGGTGACGGGCTCGAACGCCTCGGCGGCCCGGCGGGCCGCGGTCCCGAGCCGGGCGCGCAGCTCGCGGTCGCGCAGCACGCGCCGGAGGAGCGCCCGCAGGGCCCCGACGTCGCCCGCGGGGTAGACCAGCCCGGTCCGACCGTCCTCGACCAGCTCGTCGACCCCGCCGCCCGCGGTGGCCACGACGACCCGGCCGCGGGCCATCCCCTGCAGCACGACCTGGCCGAACGGCTCCGGGGTCCGGGTCGCGTGGACGACGACGGCCGCCCCGTCGATCAGCGACCGGACGTCCTCCACGTGGCCGAGGAACCGGACCCGGCCCCCCGGGAGCGCCGCGGCCCGGCGGCGCAGCTCCTGCTCGTAGGGCCGGTGGGCCGGCGACGCCGAGCCCGCGACGTCGACCCGGACCGTCGCCAGGTCCGGGGTGTCCAGCGCCGCCAGCAGGACGTCCTGGCCCTTCCACGGGTCCAGGCGCCCGACCATGACGACCACGGGCTCCATCTCGTCGTCGACCGGCCGGACCGGGGCGAAGAACTCCCGGGCGAGGGTGCTGTAGACCACGGTCGACGCGCACGGCAGGACCCCGGCGGTGTACCGGCTGTTGGCCACGACCCGCACCCGGGGCTGGCGGATCAGCGTGCGGACGAGCGTCCGCAGCGCGCCGCTCGGCAGGTGCTCCGGGGTGTACGCGTCGCGGACGTGCCACACGACGCGCCCGCGGGTGGTGAGCCGGCAGGCGATCGCCGCCAGGCTCGCGCTCTGCAGCGTGTTCGCGTAGACGACGCCCTCCGCGCACGCCGCCCGCAGCGTCCCGACCGCCCGGACCGCCGCGAGCACCGCCCGCGGCGAGGGCAGCAGCCGGTCCTTCGTGCTCATCGAGAACCGCCCGCCCAGCAGGCCGGCCCGCACCGGGTGCCCGGCCCGGCGCAGCCGCGCCGCCTCCGGGCCGTCCTTGAGCAGGAGCAGCTCCGGGTCCAGGACCGCCAGTCCCGGCAGGGAGTTGATGAGCGAGAGCTGGGCGCCGCCGATCTCGGCGCCGTCGTCCACGATCGAGAGCCGGCCGCGCCGGCGCGCCGCCCCCGGGGTCGGGGGACCGACCGGGACGGCTGCGCCGACCCGGGTGACCGGGCTCACGGGGCGAGCCGGCGGCGGACGACGCGCTCGGTCTCCGCGGCGGCGGCGGCCCAGGACCGGTCCGCCACCCCGGCCCGTACGTCCGCGGGCCGCGGCCGCTCCGCCCGCACCCGGTCGAGGAGGCCCGCGAGGCCGTCGTCGTCGCCCGGCTCGAACAGCCACCGCTCGTTCGCGGGCCCCATCGCCTCGTCCAGTCCCCCCACCCGCGAGGCGACGACGGGCGTCCCGGCCGCCCGGGACTCGAGCACCGTCAGCCCGAACCCCTCCAGGGCGGTGCTGGGAATCGCCGTCACGTCGACCGCGTTGTAGAAGGTGTTCAGCAGCTCGGCGGGGACGTAGCCGAGGAAGTGGACGCGGTCGGCGATGCCGAGGGCGCCGGCGAGCGCCTCGAGGGCCGGCCGGCTCGGTCCCCGCCCGGCGATCGCGACCGACACGTCGGGGCGCCCGGCGGCGGCGTGCAGGAGGGACTCGAGCCCCATCCGCGGGACGAGCCGGCGGCAGGCGCCCACGAGGAAGCGGTCTGCGGGCAGGCCCAGCGCGGCTCGCGCCGCCGGCCGCCCCTCGGGCCGGAACCGGTCGAGGTCGACCCCCGGGTGGACGACGTCGATCCGGCCCGGGGCGACCCCGTAGGTGTCGGCGAGGAGGCGGGCGAAGCTGTGGGAGTGGGCGACGATCACCGGGGACCGCGCCTGCGCGAGCCGCTCGACGGCGGTCTTGACCAGGGTCCGGAGCCGGCTCTCGCCCTCGTAGCGGCCCTCGAGCGCCCACGGCCCGTGGAAGTGGAGGACGCGCGGCTGCCGCCCGACCAGCCGCCGCCACTGGAACAGCGCCGTCAGCGCGAAGTGGAAGTGGACGACGCCGGCCGGCACGAGGCCGGACCCGAGCCCGACCGTCCCGGCGGCGGTCGACAGCTCGCCCTGGTGGACCGGCCCGACCCCCGACTGCACGCCCGCGGCGAGGCCCAGGGCCCGCTGGCCGGCGGCGAGCCCGAGGGCCACCCCGTTGAGGCCGCCCGCGGTCGACGCACTCGACTGCATCGTGACGTGCAGGCGGTCCAGGACCTGACCCGACGCCGCTGGCGTGGACACCGTCGGACTCCTCACCCAGCTGATCGAGAGCGCTCCCCGCACCGGCGGACCGGGCGGCCCGGCCGGTGGTCGTCCTCGACCCACGGCATCGTGGTTGATCAAAGTCCTCGAATGCAACCCCGCCGCGCACGCAGAGTGCGTTCGCGAGCCGACCTCCGCGGCATCGGGACACAGCGTGCGCGAACGACCACGGGTCGTGAGCTCCAGGTCGGGAGTGGGACCGGCCCGGACCCGGCGGCGTCAGGTGGAAGGGTCGGGCCGTGACCACGCCCCCGACGACCACCCGCCCGACCGGGCCGGACCCCGCCCCGACCCCGCCCCGCTGGGAGCAGCGGTTCTCGGCCCCGCGGGTGTCGGTGCCCGACTGGGCCGCCGACGCCCCTGCCGCCTGCGTCCTGCTCTCCAACGAGACGGGGACCTTCGAGGTCCACGCGTGGGACCTCGACGCGTCGGGCTCGTCGGCGGGCGGCACCCCGGACGGGTCGGCCGCCGGCTTCCGGCAGGTCACCGACCGGCCGAACGGGACCGTCGGCGCCGCCGTGAGCCGGGACGGCGCCTGGATCTGGTGGTTCGCCGACACCGACGGCGACGAGCACGGCACCTGGCAGCGCCAGCCGTTCGCCGGCGGCCCCGACACCGCCGCGGTCCCCGACCTGCCGGCGGCCTACTCCGCGGGGCTGGCCTTCGGGCCGGCCGGACAGGTCGTCGTCGGGTCCTCCGACGACGCCTACGGGACCCGCGTCCACCTCGTGCGTCAGGACTCGGGCGGGTCGGCCCCGGGTGGTGCCGGGCCGGGGGCTCCCGAGCTGGTCTACGAGCACGGGGAGTCCGCCGACGTGGGCGCGCTGTCCCACGACGGCACGCTGCTGGCGATCGACCACGCCGAGCACGGCGACGCCCGGCACCCGGCGATCCGCGTGCTCCGACTGCCCGCCGGGGGCGCTGCGGCGGACGGCGCCGCCGGGTGCGCCGGGGCCGTGGGGGTCGGGGCCGCCGCGACGGTCGGCGAGCTGTGGGACGGGCCGGGGCACTCGGTCGGGGCGATCGACTTCGCACCGCTCACCGGCGACACCCGGCTGCTGGTGCAGCACGAGCGCCACGGCCGGCCCGAGCTGCTCGTGTGGGACCTGGCGGCCGGCACCCAGCGGGAGCTGGCGATCGACCTCCCCGGCGAGCTGAGCGCGGACTGGCTGCCGGACGGCACCGGCCTGGTCGTCCGCTCCGAGCACGCCGCCCGGAGCACCCTGCACCGCTACGACCTCGACACCGCGACCCTGACGGCGCTGCCCACCCCGACCGGGTCCGTGGGGAGCTTCGGCGTCCGCCCGGACGGCGCCGTCTGGTTCGGCTGGTCGAGTGCCGCCGAGCCGCCGGTCGTCCTGTCCCTCGACACCGGCGGCGCCGACGCCAGGACTGCAGGCGGGTATGCGGCCCCGACGGTCGTGCTGACGGCCCCCGGGCCGGCCGCCCCGCCGTCGGTCCCCGCGGAGGACGTGTGGGTCGACGGCCCGGGCGGGCGGATCCACGCCCTGCTGCGCCGGCCCCGGGGCGCCGACGGCAGCCCGGTCGCCGGCCCACTGCCCGCGTTCGTCGACGTCCACGGCGGCCCGACGTCGCTGGACACCGACGGGTTCGCGGCCGAGCCCGCCGCCTGGGTGGACGCCGGGTTCGCCGTCGTGAGCGTCAACTACCGCGGCTCGGAGGGCTACGGCGCGCAGTGGCGGGACGCCCTGGAGGCCGACGTCGGCTTCACCGAGCTGGCCGACATCGCCGCCGTGCGGGACGCCCTCGTCGCGCAGGGGGTCCTCGACCCGGCGCGGTGCGTGCTCGGCGGCGGCTCGTGGGGCGGGTTCCTGACCCTGCTCGGGCTCGGCACCCAGCCCGAGCGCTGGGCGGCCGGCGTCGCCGCCGTCCCGGTCGCGGACTACGTGGCCGCCTACGAGGACGAGATGGAGCCCCTGAAGGCGTTCGACCGGTCGCTGTTCGGCGGCTCGCCCGACGAGGTCCCCGAGGCGTACCGGCGCGCGTCGCCGCTGACCTGGATCGACCGGGTGCGGGCCCCGGTGCTCGTCCTGGCCGGCGCCAACGACCCGCGCTGCCCGCTCCGCCAGATCGAGAACTACCTGGCGGCCCTGGACGAGCGCGGGCTGCCGCACGAGGTGTACCGCTTCGACGCCGGGCACGGGTCGGTCGTGGTCGCCGAGCGGATCCGCCAGGTGCGGGCGGCGCTGGACTTCGCGCAGCGTCGGCTCGCGGCGGTCCCGGCCTGACGCGCACCTCCGTGTGCACAGGAGATCGGGGTTGTCACCAGATTGTCCACAGCGCTGTCCACAGACCTGTGGACAACACCGGTCTGACCCGGCGGACAGCACGGACACGAGCCGGCGGTGGCGACGCCACGGCCGGGTGGGGAACAGGTCCTGCCCGGATCCCGTTGCTGCACACGTGATCCTCGGTCTGATCGGCAGCGGCAGCATCGGCAGCACCCTCGCGCGGCTCGCGATCGAGTCCGGCCACGAGGTCGTGCTGAGCAACTCACGCGGACCGGAGACCCTGGCCGACCTCGTCGCAAGCCTCGGGGCCGGTGCCCGGGCCGCGACCGCCGCGGAGGCGGCCGCCGCCGGCGAGGTCGTCGTGGTGACGATCCCGCTGAAGAACTACCTCGACGTCCCGGTCGAGCCGCTGGCGGGCAAGGTCGTCATCGACACCGACAACTACTACCCGCAGCGCGACGGGCAGATCGCGGAGCTGGACGACCGGTCGACCACCTCGAGTGCGCTGCTGGCCGCCCACCTGCCGACGTCGCGCGTCGTCAAGGCGTTCAACGCGATCTACTTCGTGCACCTCGCCGAGCAGGGGCTGCCGGCGGGCGCCGGTGACCGCCGCGCCCTGCCGATCGCCGGGGACGACGAGGACGCCAAGGCGGTGGTCACGGCCCTGATCGACAGCTTCGGCTTCGACACGGTGGACGCCGGCCCGCTGGCCGAGGGCAGCCGCTTCGAGCCCGACCAGCCCGCGTACGGCCCGCGCCTGGACGCCGAGGCGCTGCGCGCCGCACTCGCCGCCGGCCGCCCCCCGCGGGCCTGACCGGGCCGGGCATCGGCCCGCCAGGACTCGCCCCGCCCGGACTCGGCGGGTCGGGACCCAGCCGGCCAGGACTCAGCCGGCCAGGACGTTGACCGCGCGGGCGAGGACGAGCACCACGAGCACCAGCGCGGTCAGCGACTGCGTCGCCATCAGCCCCTTCGCCCACCGCGCCATCGGGAGAGTGTCGGTGGGGCTGAACGCGGTGACGTTGGTGAGGGACAGGTAGAGGTAGTCGCCGAACTCCGGCCGCCAGTCCAGCGGGCTGCGCTCCGGGGTCGCCATCTGGGCGAAAAGGAACGCCGGGTACGGGGTCTCCCGGCGCAACCGCCCAACGGGGCCGCCGCCGTCGAACTGCCAGTACCAGAGCCCGAACGCGATGACGTTGACCGCCCAGAGCACGGCACCGGAGCCGAGCAGCACCTTCGGGTCGTGGATCCGGCCCTCGACGACGTCCGCGCACAGCACCCCGGCCGAGGAGATCGTGCCGGCGGTGATGATCCCGACGAGGACGAGCTCCGCCGCCCGCAGCAGGGGGTGCCCCCGCTCGAGACGCACCGGGTTGGCCGCGGCCAGCAGCAGCGCGAGGAGCACCTCGGGCACCAGCGGCAGCCATCGCCCGACCGGCAGGAGCCGCGCGGGCAGCAGCGCCTGCGCGACGACCGCGGCGGTCACCGCGAGCGAGGACGACCACCGCGTCTCGCCCTCCCCCGGTCCGCCGGCGCGCAGCCACCGCGGCTGACCGGCGGCGGGTACGGCCGGCGACCGCCCGGCGCTGGGCGGAGCCGGCGGCGGCCCGGCGGTGGGTGGAGCCGGCGGCGGCTCGGCGGCGCTCACGGTCGCCCCAGCCGCACCGGCACCGGCCGCGCCCGACCGAGGGCCTCGGTGTACGCCGCGAGCAGGCTCCTCGCGGTCCGCGCCCAGGTGAACCCGGCCGCGTGCCGGGGCCCGGCCGCCCGGAGCCGGGTGCGCTCACCCGGGTCGATCAGCGCGGTGTGGACGGCGGCGGCCCAGTCCGCCGGGTCGCTCCCGGTGACCAGCAGCCCGGCGGCACCCTCGCCGACGGCCCGAGGCAGCCCCCCGACCGCGGCCGCGACCACCGGGGTGCCGCACGCCTGCGCCTCGAGCGCCACCAGCCCGAAGGACTCGCTGCGGCTCGGGACCGCGACGACGTCGACCGCGCGGTACAGGGCGGCCAGGTCCGCGGGCGGGCGCGGCGGGCTGAACCGGACCGCGATCTCCGGCGGCAGCTCCGCGGCCAGCGCGCGGAGGCGGTCGAGCTCGCCGACGTCCGCTCCGGCGGGCGCCCCGCAGACGACCAGTGCGAGCGGCCGCGCCGCCGTGGCCGGGTCGTCGCGCAGGCGCCGCAGGAGAGGAGCGGCCAGCGCCAGCAGGACGTCGGGCGCCTTGAGCGGCTGCAGGCGCCCGACGAAGGCCACCGCGAGCGCGTCCGCCGGGACGTCCAGCGCCGCCCGGACCGCCGCCCGCTCGGCCGCGCCGGGACGGTCGTCCAGGACGGTGAAGGTGGCCGTGTCGACCCCGGGCTCGACCACCCGGATGCGGTCCGGGTCCGCGCCGTACAGGCGGACGAGCTCCGCGGCCTCCCCGGCCGTGTTCGCGACGAGCAGCGTGGCCCGCGCCGCGAGGTCGTCCTCCGCCTCGATCCGGACGTCGCCGTCGGCGACCTGCCCGACCCCGAGGGCGGCGTTCTTGACCCGCGCGAGGGTGTGCGAGGACTGCACGAGCGGCGCCCCGAAGGCCTCGGCCGCGACCAGCCCGGCCACCCCGGACTGCCAGTAGTGCCCGTGCACGACGTCGCAGGCGCCCAGGAGGTCGACCACGTCGGCGCCGAACTGCCGGTAGGACTCGAGCGGCCCGGACCCCGCCCGGGCGGCCAGGCGGTGCAGGACCACCCCGTCGGCGACGTCGACGGTCCGCGCCGCCGCCGGGTCGTGGGTCGCGGTGGCCATGTCGACCCGGACCCCGAGCCGGGCCAGGGCGAGGGCGCTGTTCAGCACGTAGGTGTTCATGCCGCCCGCCGTCCCGCCGCCGGCCTGGGCGAGGGGCGAGGTGTGCCGCGACAGCAGCGCGACCCGCAGCACCGACCCGGGCATCAGCGTCGCGGGAGAGGTCGGGCGCGGGGTCGGGTGGTCAGGCGCCCGCGTGGACGGCGGCCGCGGCGAGGCGGGCCACGACCAGCTCGGCGATCTGGATCGTGTTCAGCGCGGCCCCCTTGCGGAGGTTGTCGCTGCTCACGAACAGCACCAGCCCGCGCCCGTCGGGGACCCCCGGGTCGGCGCGCAGCCGGCCGACCAGGCTCGGGTCGACCCCGGCGGCGGCCAGCGGCGTCGGCACGTCGGTCAACACCACGCCGGGTGCGTCGGCGAGCAGCGCCGTCGCCTGCGCGACCGACAGCGGCCGGGCGAACTCCGCGTTGATCGAGAGGGAGTGCCCGGTGAAGACGGGCACCCGGACGCAGGTGCCGGAGACGAGGAGGTCCGGGATCCCGAGGATCTTCCGGCTCTCGTGGCGCAGCTTCTGCTCCTCGTCGGTCTCCCCCGTGCCGTCGTCGACGAGGTTGCCCGCGAACGGGATGACGTTGAACGCGATCGGCGCGACGTACTTCCGGGACTCGGGGAACTCCAGCGCCGAGCCGTCCTGCACCAGCGCGGTCGCGTCGGCCGCCGTGGCCCGGACCTGGCCCGCCAGCTCCGCCACGCCGGCGACGCCCGAGCCGGACACCGCCTGGTAGGTGCTGACCACGAGGCGGGTCAGGCCGGCGGCCGCGTGCAGCGGCGCGAGCACCGGCATCGCGGCCATCGTCGTGCAGTTGGGGTTGGCGATGATCCCGCGGGGGGCGTCGGCGATCGCGTCCGGGTTGACCTCGCTGACCACCAGCGGGACCTCGGGGTCGGTGCGCCAGGCCGAGGAGTTGTCGACGACGACCGCCCCGGCCGCGGCGAACCTCGGCGCGAGCACCCGGGACGTGGCCGCACCCGCCGAGAACAGCGCGATGTCGATCCCGGTGAGGTCCGCGGTCCCGGCGTCCTCCACGGTGACCTGCCCGCCGTCCCAGCCGAGGGTGCGCCCGGCCGAGCGGGCGGAGGCGAAGAACCGCATGCGGGTGACCGGGAACGCGCGCTCGACGAGCAGGCGGCGCAGCACCTCGCCGACCTGGCCGGTCGCGCCGACCACGGCCACGGTCAGGCCGCGGCGCTCCCCGGCGACCCCCGCGGCGCCGTCGACCCTGGTGACTGCGGCGACCCCGACCCCCGTCGACCCGGCGGTCATCGGCCGGTCCCGCCGTAGACGACGGCCTCGCCGTCGTCGCCGTCGAGACCGAACGCCGTGTGGAGTGCGCGGACCGCGGTGTCGACGTCCTCGGCGCGCACGACCACCGAGATCCGGATCTCCGAGGTGGAGATCATCTCGACGTTCACCCCGGCGTCGGCGAGGGCCCGGAAGAACGTGGCCGACACCCCCGGGTGGCTGCGCATGCCCGCCCCCACGAGGGAGACCTTGCCGATGCGGTCGTCGTAGTGCAGCTCCGCGAACCCGACCTCGTCCTTGACCGCGTCGAGGCTCTTCAGCGCCACCGCCGCGTCCGCGCTCGGGAGGGTGAAGGAGATGTCGGTCAGCCCGGTCGCCACCGCGGAGACGTTCTGGACGATCATGTCGAGGTTCGTCCCGGCCTGCCCGAGCGCCCCGAAGACGAGCGCCGCCCGCCCGACGCGGTCCGGGACGGCCGTGACGGTCACCTTCGCCTCGCTCCGGTCGTGCGCGACGCCGGAGATGATCGGCTCTTCCATGCGGCCCTCCCCGGGCTGGCCTGCGGTGCCGTGGTCGGCGTGGTCGTGGTCGCTGCCCAGGACGCCGGGGACCGACCGCGGGTCCACGTCCGGGTCGATCACCAGCGTGCCCGTCCGGGTCGAGAACGACGAGCGTACGTGGATCGGGATGTGCTGGCGGCGGGCGTACTCGACGCTGCGCAGGTGCAGGACCTTCGCCCCGCACGCGGCCATCTCGAGCATCTCCTCGTAGGAGATCGTCCGCAGCCGGCGGGCGGTGGACACGATGCGCGGGTCGGCGGTGAAGACGCCGTCGACGTCGGTGTAGATCTCGCAGACGTCCGCGCCGAGGGCCGCGGCGAGAGCGACGGCGGTGGTGTCGGAGCCGCCGCGGCCGAACGTGGTGACGTCCTTGGTGTCCCGGCTGACGCCCTGGAAGCCGGCCACGATGACGATCGCGCCCGCCGTGAGCGCGTCGGTGATCCGCCCCGGGGTCACGTCGATGATGTGCGCCCGGCCGTGCACCGAGTCGGTGATGAGGCCGGCCTGGGAGCCGGTGAAGGACTGCGCGGAGTGGCCGAGGCTGGTGATCGCCAGTGCCAGCAGGGACATCGAGATGCGCTCGCCCGCGGTCAGCAGCATGTCGAGCTCCCGGGGGTCCGGGAGCGGGGCCACCTGGGCGGCGAGGTCGAGCAGGTCGTCGGTGGTGTCCCCCATGGCCGAGACGGCGACGACCACCTGGTGGCCGGCGGCCTTCGTCGCGACGACCCGCGACGCGACCCGCTTGATCGCCGCCGCGTCCGCGACGGACGAGCCGCCGTACTTCTGCACCACCAGCGCCATGCCGGCACCCTCCGCGCTCTCCTGGCCAGTCACTGCTCCCACGGGCCCTGCTGCCGCCCGCGGCCGCGCTGCCGGAGAGCACCGACCGGCACGCGACGCGCCGGTCACCCGGGAGGCTAGTGACCAGGCTCCCGGGGTCCCGGCGCGCGTGCGACGGTGCGGCTCAGTCGAGCTCGGCGTCCAGGGTGATGTCGACGCCCGTCAGGGCCTTGCTGACCGGGCAGCTCGCCTTGGCGTCCTGGGCGACCTTCTCGAAGCCGGCGGCGTCGAGGCCCTCGACCTCACCGCGGACCCTCAGGGCGATGCCGGTCAGGCGGAAGCCGCCGTCGGCCTGGTCCGGCCCGAGGCTGACGTCGGCCTGCACGTCGAGGGACTGCGGGGTGCCGCCGGCCGCGGCGATCAGCGCGGAGAGCTGCATGGCGTAGCAGGAGGAGTGCGCCGCCGCGATGAGCTCCTCGGGGCTGGTGGTGCCCCCGGCGTCGTCGGCCGCGCGCTTCGGGAAGGAGACGGTGTAGGTGCCGACCTTGGAACTGGTCAGCTCGACCTGGCCGGAGCCGGTCTCGAGCGTGCCGTTCCAGGCGGTGCGGGCGGTGCGTGTGGGCATGGGTGCTCCTCTGTCGGGCGGCTCCTCGGTGCGGGCGCGCCTGTCTCGCGCAGCCGGTCCTGGCCACGTCCCCTCCACCAACCGGGCGGTCCCGCGACGCATTCCACCGCGCGGTCCCGGGAGCCCGCGGGGAGGACCCACAGCCTCTAGGGTCGTTCCGGCCCCACGGTGGCGACGTCGCCACCGCCACCGGACGGAGACGCGATGAGCCAGCAGCCCTACCCCAGCTACCCGCAGGGCGCCG
>CAXSIB010000041.1:0-13439 GCA_964237095.1 uncultured Actinomycetales bacterium | reverse complement strand
CAGGATCTCCTGCACCCGCAGGCCGTCGTCGAAGTCCGGGTGCACCGGGGTCCCCTCGGCGATCGCGACCACGAGGTCGCGGACCTCGTGGGTGAAGCTGTGCTCCCAGCCGAGGACGTGCCCGCTCGGCCACCACGCGGACAGGTACGGGTGGACGGCCTCGGTCACCAGGATCCGGCGGAAGCCCTCGGTCGCCGGGTCGCCGTGCTCGAACAGGGACAGCTCGTTGAGGCTCTCGACCTCGAAGGCGAGGGAGCCGGTGGAGCCGGACAGCTCGATCCCCATCCCGTTGCGCCGGCCGGGGGCGAAGCGGGTCGCCTCGAACGTGGCGACGGCCCCGGTCACCGGGTCGGCGGCGCCGCCGGCGAGTCACGCGAGGAACAGCGCCGCGTCGTCGACGGTGACCGGCCCCGTCCCCTCCCCCGCGACCCCGGACAGCCCGCCGCCCCCGCCGCCACCGGTGCCCTCCTCGGCGGGCAGCGGGCGCTCGCGCACGAAGGTCTCGGTCAGGCCGCTGACCGAGGTGATCGCCGAGCCGGTCAGGAACCCGGCCAGGTCGACCAGGTGCGCCCCGAGGTCCCCGAGCGCACCGGACCCGGCGCGCTCGGCCTGCAGCCGCCAGGCCAGGGGGAACGCCGGATCCACCAGCCAGTCCTGGAGGTAGTGGGCGCGGACGTGGCGGACCACCCCGATCCGGCCGGCGGCCACGAGGTCCCGCGCGAGGGTGAGTGCGGGGATCCGGCGGTAGTTGAACCCGACCATCGCGACGCGGTCCGAGCCCCGGGCCGCCGCCGCGAGCGCGCGCGCCTCGGCGACGGTGTTCGCGAGCGGCTTCTCCACCAGCACGTGCTTCCCGGCGGCGAGGGCGGCGAGCGCGATCTCGGCGTGGGAGTCCCCGGGGGTGACGATGTCGACGACGTCGATGTCGGGCCGGGCGACCACCTCGCGCCAGTCGGTCGAGGACTCCTCCCACCCGAACCGCGCCGCGGCCGCCGCGGTGGCGTCCGCCCGCCGGCCGACGACGACCCGCAGCCGCGGGCTCAGCGGCAGCTCGAAGGCCCGCCCGGCCGTCCGCCAGGCCAGGGAGTGCGCCTGCCCCATGAACGCGTGCCCGATCATCGCGACGTTCAGCTCCGCCGTCACCGCTGCCCCCTCGCATCCGCCCCGGTCGTGCCCGCCCGACCCTGCCCCACCCCGGGACCCGGTCGTCGGCCCCCGACACCGCGCTCACCCGCTCACCCGGTCACCGCGTCACCGCGTCACCGCATCACCGGTCGACCGCGACGGCATGATCATGGTCTCGTCGCCAGGCCGGCCGGACGCTGGCGAGCGGCGGGTCAGAGGCCGGCGAGCAGGCGGTTGCGGCGGGCGGTGAGGACCTCGAGCGGCGCCGCCGACGACGGCGGCCCGGGGACGGCGCGGCGCAGGGTCGCGTGGACGCTCGCGTGCGGGCGCCCGGTGCGCGCGGCGACGGCCCCGACCAGCTTGTTGACCTCCCGGCGCAGCGCGGCGACCTGCTCCCAGGCCGCCTCCGGCCGCCGTTCGACCTCGGCCTCCGGTGAGCGGGGCCCGGCCACCCGGCGGGCGATGGCGGCGTCGCGGCGCGCGAGCAGCGACGCGGTCTGCTCGGCGGAGAGCAGCCCCGGCAGACCGAGGAAGTCCTCGTCGGGCGCGCCTTCGACCGCGGCCTCGCCGGGCAGGACCGGCGCGGCGGTCACCGCGCGGCCGCCGTGCAGGACGTGCGCGAACTCCGCGGAGGACTCCAGGGCCTCGAACGCGCCGCCGCCCGCGCCCCCGCCCTCCCCGGTGGCGGGCTCGTCGAAGGCGGGGTCGGTCAGCTCCTGAGCCGCGGGCGGGGCCGGCGTGACGTGGTTGCGCTCGGTCTCCAGCTCCGCGGCGAGCGCGAGCAGCGGGCGGACCGCGGGCAGGAACACCGTCGCGGTCTCCCCCCGCCGGCGGGCGCGGACCACCCGGCCGACGGCCTGGGCGAAGAACAGCGGGGTCCGGTAGGAGGTCAGCCACGCCAGGCACGCCGCCCGGGGGATGTCGACCCCCTCGGAGATCATGCGCACGCACACGACGATCCGCTCGGTCCCGGCCGCGAAGTCGGCGAGCCGCCGGCCCGCCGCGGGGTCGTCGGAGGTGACGACCGCCGGCTCCCGCCCGGTGACCTCGGCGACCACGCGGGCGTAGGCCCGGGCGTCGGACACGTCGCTCGCGAGGACGATCCCGGCGGCGTCGGTCATCCCGGCCGCCCGCAGGTGGGTGATCCGCTCGTCCATCGCCGCGAGGACGTGGGACACCCAGCGCCCGCGCGGGTCGAGCGCGGTCCGCCACGCCGCGGCCTCGGTGTCGCGGGTGTTGTCCCCGGTCAGCGAGGCGGCGACGACCTCACCGGCGGAGTTCAGCCAGCGGGTCGTCCCGGTGTACGCGGCGAAGGTGACCGGCCGGACGACGCCGTCGGTGAGGGCCTCGGCGTACCCGTAGCCGACGTCCGCGCGCGACCGCAGGGCACCGTCGGGCTCGGTGTCGTAGCGGACGAACGGGATCCGCTCCTCGGGTCGGGTGCGGAAGGGGGTGCCGGTCAGGCTGAGGCGGCGCTGGGCCTCCCCGAACGCGTCGGCGACCGCCTCGCCCCACGAGAGCCCGTCCCCGGCGTGGTGGATCTCGTCGAGGACGGCCAGCGTCCGCCGGGCCCCGACCCGGGCCCGGTGGACCGCCGGGCGCGCGGCGACCTGGGCGTAGGTCGCGACGTAGCCGGCCATCCCGGCGCGGACGGGCCCGACCTCGTTCGGCAGGGTCGGGTCGAGGTCGATCCCGGCCTCGTGGGCGGCCGCCGCCCACTGGGTGCGGAGGTGGTCGGTGGGGCAGACGACGACGACCCGGTCGACCACGCGGGCGTCGAGCAGGATCCGGGCGAGGGTCAGGGCGAACGCCGTCTTGCCCGAGCCCGGGGTCGCGGTGACGAGGAAGTCGGTGGGGTCGGCGTCCCGGTACGCCTGCAGCGCCTGCTGCTGCCAGCGGCGGAGGGGACGCCGAGGCTGCAGCGGCCGTTGGGGATTCAGGGTCGCGGTCACGTCCCGCTGACCTTACCCAGCCCCGCGCCGCCCCACCGCGCGCGACGGCCGCACGACCTCTGTCCACCGACGGTTCCCCGGCGGCCGTGTTCCACCGATCGGGGGGCGACTGCACCGACACCTGACTCCGTGGTCGACCATCCGGCAGATGGAGCGAGCGGACGTCGCCGCGCTCGTCCGGATCCACGGCGGGGCCACGACCACCGGTGTCCTGCTCGGACTCGGTGTCCCCCGTGGGGCGATCGCCCGTGCGGTGGCCGACGGATCGATCGACCGAGCCGGTCACGGGACCCTCGTGGTGCCGGGTGCGTCGGCCGCCGCGGTGGTCGCCGCGCGGACCCGGGCCGTCCCGACCTGGGTGACCGCGCTGGCCGCGGCCGGGGTGGACCTGGTCGAGGCCCCGACCCGGCCACATCTCGCGACGACTCACCACCGCACCGAACGGAGCGCCGTGTGGCATCGCGACCGCCTCGACCTGCCACCGGACGACCTGGTCGCCGCCACCCTGCGGGCCGCAGCCTGTCTACCGGAGTCCGAGGCCCTGGCCGCCGTGGACAACGTGCTGTTCCGGGGTCTGCTCACCCGTCGAGATCTCGTCCGGCACCTCACGCGCAGCCCGATCCCGCAGGTCCGGTGGGTGGTCGGTGCCTGTGACGCTGCTGCTGAGTCGGTGCTGGAGTCGCTCCTGCGCCACCAGCTGCTGCGCGCCGGGGTCGACGGCCTCGAACTGCAGGCCCGACTGCCTGGGGTGGGCCGGGTCGACGTCCTGGTCGACGGCTGGCTCGTCGTCGAGGCGGACGGCCATGCGTTCCACTCCGACCGGGCCGCCATCCGGCGGGACAACGACCGATCGGCGCGGGCACTCACCGAGGGCTACATGACTCTCAGGTTCGGGTACGAGGAGATCCGCCGAGCACCGGAGACCGTCTCGGCCGTGGTGGTCCGAGCGCTGGCCCGCGGGCGGGACGGACGTTTCCGCACACACCTCACGGCCTGACCGGCAAACACCGCAGGTCAGCGTCCGTAGCGCGCGGCTTGCGAGCCGAGGTGTGTGCCGAGATGCGCTAGATGGGTCAGAGCCAGCCGTTGCGGTCGGCGACGCCGATGGCCTCGGCGCGGGTCCGGGTGCCGGTCTTGCCGATCGCCGCGGACAGGTAGTTGCGGACGGTGCCCTCGGACAGGAAGAGGCGGGCGGCGACCGCGGCCACCGTCGAGCCGTCGCGGGCGGCGAGCAGCACGTCGCGCTCACGGCCGGTGAGCGGGGTGTCGCCGGCGGCGAGGCTCTCGGCGGCCAGCTCGGGGTCGATCACCCGGAGGCCGGCGCGGACCCGACGGACCGCGTCGGCCAGGGCGGCCGGGGTCGCGTCCTTGACCATGTAGCCGCTCGCGCCCGCCTCGAGGGCCCGGCGCAGGTACCCCGGACGGGCGAACGTCGTCACCACCAGGACCCGGCAGGCCGGCAGCGCCCGGCGGAGCAGGGCGGTCGCCTCGAGCCCGTCGAGGCCGGGCATCTGCACGTCGAGCAGCGCGACGTCGGGACGGCTCGCGCGGGCCGCGGCCACCACCTCGTCCCCGCGCGCGACCTCCGCCACCACCTCGAGGTCCGGCTCCAGCCCGAGCAGCGCGGCCAGCGCTCCGCGGACGAGGTTCTGGTCGTCGGCGATCAGCACCCGGATCGGCGCCGGCCGGCCGGGCCCGCCACCGCCGGGAGCGGGGATGGGAGCGGGGGCGGGAGCGGCGGCCGGAGCGGAGGCGGGGGCGGGCATGGCCGGAGCGGCGCCGCTCGCCGTGGAGCTCACGCGGGGACCTCGACCCGGAGCCGGTAGCCCCCGCCGCTGTCGGGGCCGGCCTCGAAGCGGCCGCCCGCGGCGGCCACCCGCTCGCGGAGCCCGGCCAGCCCCGAGCCGGCATCGGCCGGCACCCCGGCGCACCCCGAGCCGTCGTCGGCGATCTCGACCGCGTCCGGCGCGATCCGGATCCGGCAGGTCCCCGCCCCGGAGTGGCGGACGACGTTGGTGACGCCCTCGCGGACGACCCAGCCGAACAGCTCGCGGCGCGGACCCGGCACCTCGTCGACCGCGCCCGGGACCTCCGCGTCGATCCCCGCGTCGGACAGGGTCTGCCGGGCCCGGGCCAGCTCGGCCAGCAGCGTGATCCCGCGGTACCCGGTCACCGTCGAGCGCACGTCGGCGAGGGCCTCGCGGGCGAGCCGCTCGACGTCGGTCATCTCCGCCGCGGCCCGGGCCGGGTCGGTCGCCAGCAGCCGGTTGGCCAGCGCGGCCTTCAGGCTGATCGCGGTGAGGCTGTGGCCGAGGATGTCGTGCAGGTCGCGGGAGAACCGCAGCCGCTCCTCCGACACCGCGAGCCGGGCGATCTCGGAGTTGGCCCGGCCGAGCTCGATCCCGTGCCGGATGTTCGTCGCGACCACCCGCATGACCACGAACACGAACGCGAAGGCGAACGCCGTCCCCCAGTCCCGCAGCGTGGGGAGGGCGACCATGGCGACGGCCGCCGCGACCAGCACCGCGGCGGAGACGACCAGCCCCGCCCGCCCGCGCAGCAGGAACGCCGTCGCCGAGACCAGGTAGACCGGCACCGTCATCCCCGGGTCGCCGAGGGTGACCACGGCGACCACCGACAGGCCGGTCAGCACCGCGAGCGCGGCCACCCGGACGACCAGGGGCAGCCGGGTGTTCCAGCCGGTCAGCAGCGCGGCCAGGTAGACGCCCACGAACGCGGTCATGTCCACGAGGGCCACCACCCGGACGGCGCCGTCCCGCTCGCCGATCGCGGTGCCGACCGGCGCAGCCAGGTACACCAGCCACACCGCGGACATCCAGAACCCGAACCGCCGCCGGCGCCGCGTCGCCGGGTCGGCGACGTCGGGCGGTGCGGCCAGGGTCCGCGTCCGGACGAACCCCCAGGGGTCGATCGGCGACCTCTCGGCCCGCGGCGCGCTCACCTCGACCCCACGGCCGCCGACGGTAGCCCGCTCACCAGCCGCGGGCGGTCTCGCGGCGGAACAGCCGCACGGCGAAGAAGCCGAGGACCGCCGTCCAGGCCAGCAGCACGAGCAGCGACCGGGTGTCGACCGCGGTCTGCCCGAGTGCGACCCGCGACAGCTGCCCCAGCCAGTACGACGGGAAGGCGTGCGCGAGGTCCGCCATCAGGTGCGGCATGGCCTGCACCGGGATCCACAGCCCGCCCAGCAGCGACAGTCCGAGGGTGATCAGCGGCACCGCCGCCTGCACGGCGTCCGGGCCGGCCATGTACCCCACGACGACCCCGAGCGCGGCGAACGGCAGCAGCCCGAGCCAGGAGCAGAGGAAGCACACGGTCCACTGGGCGGCGCTGAGGTGCACCCCCTCGACGAGCCCGCCCGCGAGGAACACCAGCAGGATCGCCGGCAGCGCGAGCACCATCGCGACCGCGACCTTGCCGAGGAAGTAGGACCACGGCGCCAGCGCGGTGAGGCGGAGCTGGCGGTTCCAGCCCGACGCCCGCTCGATCGCGATCCGAGCGCCGGACGACACGGCCGCGGTCAGCGTCCCGTAGGCGGCCATCGAGGTCATCAGGTACGCCTTCGACGAGATGCCCGCGGTGGTCCCGCCGCCGAAGATGTTGCTCCACAGGAAGAAGAAGGCCACCGGCATGAACACGGTGAACATCAGGAACCGGCGGTTGTGCCAGGTCCGGCTCACCTCCAGGGTGATGTAGCGCGCGGTCATCATCGGGCGGCCTCTCCGTTCCGGCGGGCGGTGCGGGCATCGGTGCGGGTGTCCCGGCCGGCGACGACCGGGGCGTCCGGCGGGGTCCCGTCGCCGGGGAGCGCGAGGAACGCGTCCTCCAGGTCCGCCCCGGCGACCTCGATGTCGCGGGCGCCGGGGAACTGCGCGAGCAGCGCGCGGAGGGTGGCGTCGGAGTCCGAGCTGTGGACGAGGTGGCGCACGCCGCGCTCCTCGACGCCGGTCGCGCCGGGCAGCGCAGCGAGGCGCGCCGCCAGCACGCCCGGACCGGTGTCGCCGGGGTCGCCGGTCCGGCCGGCGCCGGCGGCGTCGCGGAGGTCGGCACTGACCGTCCGCCCGGCCACCTGGTTCTTGATCTCCGCCGCGGTGCCGTCGGCGACGATCCGCCCGGCCCGCATGAGGACCACCCGGTCGGCGTAGGCGTCGGCCTCCTCGAGGTAGTGGGTCGCGAAGAGCACCGTCCGCCCGGCGTCGGTGTACTCCCGCATCGTCGCCCAGAAGGCCCGCCGGGTCGTCACGTCCATGGCGACCGTCGGCTCGTCGAGGACGATGAGGTCCGGGTCGGCGACGATCGCGAGCGCGTACCGGACCCGCTGGACCTGGCCCCCCGAGAGCTTGTTGGTGCTGCGGCCGGCGAGGTCGCTGATGCCCGCCCGCTCGAGGGCGACCGCCGTGCGGATCGGGTTGCTCTGCAGCCCGGCGATCGTCGCGACGAGCGGACCCACCGTGACGTCGGGCAGCAGCGCGCCGCTCTGGAGCATGGCCCCGACGAGGCCGTCACGGACCGCCTGCTGCGGGCTGCGGCCGAACACCTCGACCGTCCCGGCGTCGGGACGCGCCAGCCCGAGCAGCATGTCCACGGTGGTCGACTTGCCCGCCCCGTTCGGGCCGAGCAGGGCCACGACCTCCCCGGGGGCGACGGTGAGGTCGATGCCGGCGACGGCCCGGATCGAGCCGAACGAGCGGGTGAGCCCGGTGAGCCGGAGCGCCGGGCCGTCCCCCGGCGGCGTGCGGCGCGGGGCGGCGGGATCGTCCGGCCGCGTCGAGCGGGGACCCCGGCGGCCCGTCGGGCGAGGACTCTGCACAGACGTCGTCATGCCGGTGAGCCTTCCGCCGGTCCGCCCGGGCTCCCAGTGGCCGCCGTCAGCCCCACACGGTGACGGATGTCACCTGCCGTCGCCGGTCGGGGCCCCGTCAGGCCGGTCGGAGCCGGGGCAGCCGGTCGGTCCGGGGCCGACGGGGCTCAGCAGCCGGGCAGCCGAGCGGCCAGCCAGCCCTGGACGGCGTCGAGGCCGACCCGCTCCTGGGTCATCGAGTCCCGGTCCCGGACGGTCACGGCCCGGTCGGTGAGGGTGTCGAAGTCCACGGTCACGCAGGTGGGCGTGCCGATCTCGTCCTGGCGCCGGTACCGCCGGCCGATCGCCCCGGCGTCGTCGAAGTCCACGTTCCAGGTCCGCCGCAGCGCCGCCGCGAGGTCCCGCGCGACCGGCGAGAGGTCGCTGTTGCGCGACAGCGGGAGGACCGCGACCTTGACCGGCGCGAGCCGGGGGTCCAGGCGCAGCACGGTCCGGGTGTCGACCCCGCCCTTGCTGTTGGGCGCGGAGTCCTCGGCGTAGGCGTCGACGAGGAACGCCATCAGCGAGCGGGTGAGACCGGCGGCGGGCTCGATGACGTAGGGCACCCAGCGCTCGCCCTTCTCCTGGTCGAAGTAGGACAGCTCCACCCCGGAGTGCTCGGTGTGGGTCTTCAGGTCGAAGTCGGTGCGGTTGGCGATGCCCTCCAGCTCACCCCACTCCGAGCCGGTGAAACCGAACCGGTACTCGATGTCGACGGTCCGCTTGGAGTAGTGGGACAGCTTCTCCTTCGGGTGCTCGAACAGCCGCAGGTTGTCGGGGTCGATGCCGAGGTCGGTGTACCAGTCGGTGCGCAGCGCGATCCAGCGGTCGTGCCACGCCTCGTCCGTGCCGGGCTCGACGAAGAACTCGAGCTCCATCTGCTCGAACTCCCGCGTCCGGAAGACGAAGTTGCCCGGCGTGATCTCGTTGCGGAAGCTCTTGCCGGTCTGGCCGATGCCGAACGGCGGCTTCTTCCGCGCCGACGTCATGACGTTCGCGAAGTTGAGGAAGATGCCCTGCGCGGTCTCCGGGCGCAGGTAGTGCAGCCCGGCGTCGTCCTCGACGGGGCCGAGGTGGGTCTTCAGCATCATGTTGAAGTCGCGCGGCTCGGTCCACGCCCCGCGGGTGCCGCAGTTGGGGCAGGCGATCTCGGCGAGCCCGTCGGCGGGGGCGTGGCCGTGCTTGGCGACGTAGCCCTCCTCCAGGTGGTCCGCGCGGAAGCGCTTGTGGCACGACTGGCACTCGGTCAGGGGGTCGGTGAAGACTCCGACGTGCCCGGAGGCGACCCACGTCTGGCGGGGCAGGATCACGGCGGAGTCCAGACCGACGACGTCGTCGCGGCCGCGGACGTTGGCCTGCCACCACTGGCGCTTGATGTTCTCCTTGAGCTCGACCCCGAGGGGGCCGTAGTCCCAGGCCGAGCGCGTGCCGCCGTAGATCTCACCGGACGGGAACACGAAGCCGCGCCGCTTGCAGAGGCTGATCACGGCCTCGAGGCGCTGGGCCGCGGTCTTCGGCGCGGGCATCGCCGGGCTCGACGGGGTGGGGGCGCTCACGGTCATCAGGGGCTCCGTCCATGTGGGTCATCCGCCCGGCTGGCTGTCGGCGGTCCCCCTCAGGGTAGGTCCGCCCCACGGTCCGCCCGGCCGGTTCCTCCCCGCCGCCGCCGCCGCGCGGACGCCGACCGCCACCGCGCGCGGGCTCAGATGAGCGGGATGACGTCCGCGATCGAGTCGAGCACCCGGGTCGGGCGGAACGGGAAGCCGTCGACCTGGTCGGCCCGGGTCGAGCCGGTCAGCACCAGGTACGTCCGCAGGCCGGCCTCGATGCCGGCGACGACGTCGGTGTCCATCCGGTCCCCGATCATGGCCGTGGTCTCGGAGTGGGCCTCGATCCGGTTCATCGCGGACCGGAACATCATCGGGTTGGGCTTGCCGACGAAGTAGGGCTCCTTCCCGGTCGCCCGGGTGATCATCGCGGCGACCGCGCCGGTGGCCGGCAGCGTGCCCTCCGCGGACGGGCCGGTGGCGTCGGGGTTGGTGGCGAGGAACCGGGCGCCCCCCTCGATCAGCCGGATCGCCCGGGTGATGGCCTCGAAGGAGTAGGTGCGGGTCTCGCCGAGCACGACATAGTCCGGGTCGGTGTCGGTGAGGGTGTAGCCGACCTCCCACAGCGCCGTCGTCAGCCCGGCCTCGCCGAGGACGTACGCCGACCCGTGCGGGAGCTGGTCGGACAGGAACTGCGCGGTGGCGAGCGCGGAGGTCCAGAGGGACTCCTCCGGGACCTCGAGCCCGCTGCGGCGCAGCCGGGCCGAGAGGTCGCGCGGGGTGAAGATCGAGTTGTTGGTGAGCACCAGGAACCGCCGCTCGCGCTCCAGCAGCCGCTCGAAGAACTCCTTGGCCCCCGGCAGCGCGGCGCCCTCGTGGACCAGGACGCCGTCCATGTCGGTCAGCCAGCACTCGATCTCGGGGTGGTCGGTCACGGCGCGAGTCTGCCCGACCGCCCCGTCCCGCCCGTCGTCCGACGGCCCGACAGCCCGCGCTCAGCCGAGCAGCGGGTCGTCGCCCAGGCCGAGCTCGACCTGGTCGCGCTCGACGGCCGCCTTCACCTTCTCCGGGCTCATCGCCACGTGGACGGCGAAGAAGTAGATGACCAGCGCGAAGGCGGCGACCACCCCGAGGTCGACCCAGTTCGGGATCCGGTCGTCCCCGCCGTAGCGGCCGAGGGCGCCGATCAGCGTGAGACCGAGGAGCCACGGCCAGATCCACGACGCGGCCCGCCAGTCGATGACCGGCTTGTCCTCGTCCTTCGTCCGGGCGAGGGACACCTCGAAGAGGACCCGCCCGATGAAGATCGCGACGAACAGCTTCCAGGTCGCGGTGAAGCTGCCCCAGTAGATGATGAGGTTCGCCGCGATGAAGCCGAGCGGGTTCAGCAGCCACCCGGCCGGGGTGCGGTAGGGGCGGGCCCGGTCCGGGTCGCGCCGGCGCAGGGCCTCCATGGACACCGGCCCGAACGCGTACATGATCGCCGTCGCGGAGGTGACCAGCCCGACGAGGGACTGCCAGCTGGGGAAGGGCAGGAACGCCAGCACGCCCACGACGAACGCCAGCAGGATCGACCCGATCGGGACCCCGCGCCAGACGGCGCCGAGGAAGCCGGGCAGGGTCTTCTCCTTGCCGAGGGCGTAGGACAGCCGCGACGAGGTCCCGACGTACACCAGGCCCGTGCCCGCCGGGGAGATGAACGCGTCGACGTACAGCACGACCGCGAGCCAGCCGGCCCCGGCGGCGGTCGCGATCGTCGCGTACGGCGCGGAGTCGATCTGTCCCTTCGGGGTGCCGAGCGGGTTGTCCCAGCCGTTGACGAGGTTCGCGGGGTTGAACCCGCCGACCAGGGCGACCTCGAGGGCCAGGTAGAGGACCAGCCCGATGACCGTCGCGGTGATGATCGCGCGAGAGATGTCCTTCTGCGGGTTGCGCGCCTCGCCGCCCATCTGGATGGCCTGCTCGAAGCCCTGGAGGGCGAAGACGACACCGGCCGGGAGGGCGGCGAAGACCCCGTGCCACCCCTTCGTCAGGAACCCGCCGCCGGCCGTGAAGTTGCTGGCGTGGAAGGAGAGGATCAGCAGCACGACCACGGTGATCACCGGGATCGCGAACTTCCAGACGACGGCGATGGAGTTCGAGTCGGACAGGAACTTGACCCCGGCGATGTTGAAGGCCGTGAACAGGAGCATCAGGGCGATCGCGACCAGCAGGCCCCGGTGGCTGAGCACCGCGACCTTGTTCTTCTCCACCAGCAGGGCGAAGTGGGTGCTCACCCAGTGGATGTGGTTCATGTACTGGATGCTGGCCTCGACCTCGATCGGGGCGATGGTGACGGCCTGCAGCCACGCGGCCCAGCCGGCGGTGAAGCCGGCCAGCGGACCGAAGGCGAAGGCCGGGAAGCGGGCCGTCCCGCCGGCGACCGGGTAGGCGGCGCCCATCTCGGCGTGCACCAGAGCGAGGATCATGAGCATCACGCCGGCCAGCACCCAGGAGATCAGGGACGCACCGCCTGCGAACTGCGAGGCGGTGAGCGCGCCGAGCAGCCAGCCCGACCCGATGATCGAGCCGAGGGAGACGAACATCAGCCCCCAGAAGCCGATGCTCCGCTGGAGCCCGCCGCCGTCGTCCGGCCCCCCGACGCCGACCCCCGGGGACCCCCGCCCCGTCATCGATCCTGTGGTCACACCAGCCCCTTCCGTCGCAGCTGGAGGGAAGTTACAAGATCACCACTCTCACGAGGAAGGGGCTGAGCCGATGTCCACCGCACGTGCCGCCGCCGACCCTGTGGTATCTCGTGGCTCAGGGGTGACCTTCAGTTACTCTTTGCACAGGTCGACGTGATCGACACGCCGGGTGCGATCGAGTCGCGGGACCGGAGGTCGAGATGCCGGTCGTGAGCGACCGGCCGGCGGACCGGCCGGCGGATCGGCCGGGACCACCCCGCTGGCGGCGCGCACTGTCCGGGCCGCTCACCTGGGCCGGACCCCAGCGTCGACCCGCGGTCGCCACCCCGGCGGTCATGGCGCTGGCGTCGGGCGGGCTCTACGTGAGCGGCGGGGTGCTCTCCCTCATCGGGTCCCTCGCCCGGCCCCACCCCGGGATGGCGGTCCTCCCGGTGCGACTGCTCGCGGTCGGCGCGGTCGTGATGGGTCTGGTCCTGCTGGCCTCCCGGCGGCGGCTGCCGCGCTGGTTCTACCACCTGACCGTCGTCCTCGGGACGGTCCTGATCACCGTCACGGTCGCCCTCAGCGGCGGCACGACCGCCGCGCTGGCCTACGGGAGCATCTACGCGTTCGTCGCGATCGACTGCTTCTTCTTCTTCAGCTGGCCGGCGGCGCTGGTGCAGCTCGCCGCGGCGATCGTCGGCGCGATGGTGGCCTTCCGCGCCGTCGGCGTGCCGGCGGCCGACGCGACGTTGCCGATCGGCATGACGGTGGCCGTCGCCCTCGCCGTGGGCTGGCTCGTCCGCCAGGCGGACTCCGCCGAGGTCGACGGGCCGACGGGCCTGCCCAACCGGCGCGGGTTCGACCGGGCCCTGCGGGAGGCGGTCGACCGGGCCACGCCGTCCGAGCGGCCGCTCGCCCTCGCGTTCGTCGACCTCCAGCACCTCGAGCAGGTCGGGGAGCAGCAGGGCCGGGCCCGCGGCGACCGGCTGCTCCGGGTCACCGCGCAGGGGTGGGAGCACCGGCTGCACGCCGGCCAGCTGCTGGCCCGCTTCGACGGCCCGGTGTTCGCCCTCCTGCTCCCCGGCGGGCGGGCCGACGACGCCACCGCGCTCGTCCGGGACCTCCGCGCCGACCTCCACGCCCCACTGACCTGCTCGGCGGGGATCGCGGTCCGCCAGGCCGGGGACTCCGCGACCGCGCTGGTCGAGCGCGCCGACGCCGCGCGCCACGAGGCCCGGCGGGCCGGCGGGGACCGGGTGGCACCCGGGTCGCCGGGGGCGCCGTC
>CAXSIB010000040.1:0-13575 GCA_964237095.1 uncultured Actinomycetales bacterium | reverse complement strand
GGGATGTTCTCGCCCTTGACGATGGCCTCGTAGACCTTCACGCGGCCGAGCACGTCGTCGCTCTTGATCGTCAGGAGCTCCTGCAGGGCGTACGAGGCGCCGTAGGCCTCCAGGGCCCAGACCTCCATCTCGCCGAACCGCTGGCCGCCGAACTGGGCCTTCCCGCCCAGGGGCTGCTGCGTGATCATCGAGTAGGGGCCGGTCGAGCGGGCGTGGATCTTGTCGTCGACCAGGTGGTGGAGCTTCAGCATGTAGATGTAGCCCACCGCCACCGCCTCCGGGAAGGGCTCCCCGGTGCGGCCGTCGAACAGCTTCGCCTTGCCGTCGACGCCGACCATCGCGTCGCCGTCACGGTTGCGGTTGGCCGCCCCGAGCAGGCCGGCGATCTCGTCCTCGCGGGCGCCGTCGAAGACCGGCGTCGCGACGTTGCTGTCCGGCGGGGCCTCCTGGGCCCCGATCGCCGTCAGCCGCTTGGCCCACTCCTCGTTGACCGCGTCGACGTCGATCTTCCAGCCCGACTTGGCGATCCACCCGAGGTGGGTCTCCAGGACCTGGCCGATGTTCATCCGCTTCGGCACGCCGACCGGGTTGAGGATGATGTCGACCGGGGTGCCGTCGGACATGAAGGGCATGTCCTCGACCGGCAGGATCGCCGCGATGACGCCCTTGTTGCCGTGGCGGCCGGCCAGCTTGTCGCCGTCCTGGATCTTCCGCTTCTGCGCGACGTAGACGCGCACCAGCTGGTTGACCCCGGGCGGGAGCTCGTCGCCCTCGTCGCGGTCGAAGACGCGGACGCCGATGACCTTGCCGGACTCCCCGTGCGGCACCTTCAGCGAGGTGTCGCGGACCTCCCGCGCCTTCTCCCCGAAGATCGCCCGCAGCAGGCGCTCCTCCGGGGTCAGCTCGGTCTCGCCCTTGGGCGTGACCTTGCCGACGAGCACGTCACCGGGGACGACGTCGGCGCCGATCCGGATGATCCCGCGGTCGTCGAGGTCCGCGAGGACCTCCTCGGCCACGTTCGGGATGTCCCGGGTGATCTCCTCGGGGCCGAGCTTGGTGTCGCGGGCGTCGACCTCGTGCTCCTCGATGTGGATCGAGGTGAGGACGTCGTCGGACACGAGGCGCTGGGACACGATGATCGCGTCCTCGAAGTTGTGCCCGCGCCAGGACATGAACGCGACGAGCAGGTTGCGGCCCAGGGCCATCTCCCCGCCGTCGGTGCACGGCCCGTCCGCCAGCACGGTGCCGACCTCGGCGCGCTCGCCCTCCACGACCAGCGGCCGGTGGTTGACGCACGTGCCCTGGTTGGACCGCTTGAACTTCGACAGCCGGTAGCTCTGGTAGGTGCCGTCGTCCGCGGCGATCTCGATGAGGTCCGCCGAGACCGAGGACACCCCGCCGGCCTTCGTGGCGACGATGACGTCGCCGGCGTCGACCGCCGAGCGCAGCTCCATGCCGGTCCCCACGAGCGGGGACTCGGCGCGGACCAGCGGCACGGCCTGGCGCTGCATGCCGGCGCCCATCAGGGCGCGGCCGGCCTCGTCGTGCTCGAGGAACGGGATGAGCGCGGTCGAGACCGACACCATCTGCCGCGGCGAGACGTCCATGTAGTCGACCTGGACGGCCGGGATGTAGGCCACCTCGCCGTCACGGGTGCGGACGAGGATCCGGTGGTCGGTGAGCCGGCTGTCGGCGTCCAGGGTCGCGTTCGCCTGGGCGATGACGAACCGGTCCTCCTCGTCGGCGGTCAGGTAGTCGACCTCGTCGGAGACGACACCGCCGCTGACGCGGCGGTACGGGGTCTCGACGAAGCCGAACGCGTTGATCCGGCCGTAGGTCGAGAGGTACCCGATGAGGCCGATGTTCGGCCCCTCCGGGGTCTCGATCGGGCACATCCGGCCGTAGTGGCTCGGGTGGACGTCGCGGACCTCCATGCCGGCGCGGTCGCGGGACAGACCACCCGGGCCGAGCGCGGACAGGCGCCGCTTGTGCGCCAGGCTCGACAGCGGGTTGGTCTGGTCCATGAACTGCGAGAGCTGGCTCGTCCCGAAGAACTCCTTGATCGCCGCCACCACCGGGCGGATGTTGATCAGGGTCTGCGGGGTGATCGCCTCGACGTCCTGCGTGGTCATCCGCTCGCGGACGACGCGCTCCATCCGGCCCAGGCCCGTGCGGACCTGGTTCTGGATCAGCTCGCCGACCGTGCGCAGGCGCCGGTTGCCGAAGTGGTCGATGTCGTCGACCTCGACGCGCAGCGCCGGCAGGCCCTCGGTGCTGGGGACCTCGATCTCGCCCGCGTGCAGGCGGACCAGGTACTTCAGCGTCGCCACGATGTCGTCCAGGGCGAGGGTGCCCTGCTCGATCGGGGTGCCGAGACCGAGCTTGCGGTTGACCTTGTAGCGGCCCACGCGGGCCAGGTCGTACCGCTTGCCGTTGAAGTAGTAGTTGTCCAGCAGCGCCTGCGCGGCCTCGCGCGTGGGCGGCTCGCCCGGGCGCAGCTTGCGGTAGATGTCGATGAGGGCCTCGTCCTGGGTCTGGACGTGGTCCTTCTCGAGCGTCGTGCGCATCGCCTCGTAGTCGCCGAACTCGTCGAGGATCTGCGCCTCGGTCCAGCCGAGCGCCTTGAGCAGGACGGTGACGTTCTGCTTGCGCTTGCGGTCCAGGCGGACCCCGACGAGGTCGCGCTTGTCGATCTCGAACTCGAGCCAGGCCCCGCGCGCCGGGATGATCTTCGAGGAGAAGACGTCCTTGTCGCTGGTCTTGTCCGTCGAGCGCTCGAAGTACACGCCCGGGGAGCGGACCAGCTGGGACACGACGACCCGCTCGGTGCCGTTGATGTAGAAGGTGCCCTTGTCCGTCATCAGCGGGAACTCGCCCATGAAGACGGTCTGGCTCTTGATCTCGCCGGTGTCGTGGTTCATGAACTCGGCGGTGACGAACAGCGGCGCGGAGAAGGTGAGGTCCTTCTCCTTGCACTCGTCGATCGAGTACTTCGGCGGCTCGAAGCGGTGGTCGCGGAAGGACAGCGACATCGTCCCGGAGAAGTCCTCGATCGGGGAGATCTCCTCGAGGATCTCCTCGAGCCCGGACCGCGTCCGCGGGGGGATGCCGGTGGTCACGCTGTGCGCGGCCTCGGCGGCCCGCCAGCGGTCGTTGCCGACGAGCCAGTCGAAGCTCTGCGTCTGCAGCTCGAGCAGGTCGGGGATCGGGAGCGGGTCCCGCAGCTTCGCGAAGGAGAGCCGCTTGGGGGCGTTGGGGACGGCTCGGCGGTCGATCATCGATGCCGGGGGTGGGCTGGTGGTGCCGTTCTGACTGGCCTGGGTGGTGTTCTCGTCGATCGCGGTGGCGGTGCGCGAGGCGGCCAAGAGGGGTCCTTCCCGGAGTGCCTGGGACTCAGTGCGCGCCCGGACACCTCGGGTTGTTCCCGAGGTCGACACATGGAGGGCAGCGCAAAGTGACAGCCTAGTCGCGTCGGCGGCAGCTGTCGAGGGGGCGCGGCTGTCGCCCGCTGCGGGCTGCGCCGGCGCCCGTCGGGCCCTCGCCCGGGACGATCGCCTGGGGCCGGGTCGACGCGAGGCGTCGACCGACGGTCCCGGCCAAGACCTCACCGGTGCGGGAAATCATGCACGCGCTCCGCGGGCCAGTCAAGGCCGGGCACAGGTCCTGCGCACTCGTGCGGGCGGGGTGGGGCGCCCGACCTCAGGTGGACCCCAGGTCGGGCCCGGGTCGGACACCGGCCCCGGCCGGGTCCCTCCACGGTCGGACGCGGGCCGGTGCCGCACCCGCGGCGCAGGACCGCCCGGGACGCGGTGGCGTCCCGGGCGGTCGTGGTGCGGGACCGTGCGGGTGGTGCGGTGGCCGTCCGGCAGGGGCGCTCCCGCCGGCCGGCCGGCCCGTGGGTCGGTGGCGTCGTCAGCGGAGGCTGACGGTCGCCCCCGCGCCCTCGAGGGAGGCCTTCGCCTTCTCGGCGGCCTCCTTGGTGACCCGCTCCAGGACGGGCTTGGGGGCGGCCTCGACCAGGTCCTTGGCCTCCTTGAGGCCCAGGCTGGTGAGCGTCCGCACCTCCTTGATGACCTGGATCTTCTTCTCGCCGGCGGCCTCCAGGACGACGTCGAACTCGTCCTGCTCCTCGACCGCCGCGGCGGCCTCGCCGCCGCCGCCCGCGGCCGCGACGGCCACGGGGGCGGCCGCGGTCACGCCGAAGGCGTCCTCGAACTGCTTCACGAACTCGGACAGCTCGAGCAGGGTCATGCCCTTGAAGGCGTCCAGCAGCTCGTCGGTGGTCATGGTGGCCATGGTGGTTCCTCTCGTCACGGTGATCGGTCAGGTGGTGCTGGTCTGGTGCGGTCCGGGCGGGCAACCGGGTCTCGGTCGCCGTCCGGGGGTGGTGCGGTCAGTCCGTGCTGGTCGGCGCGTCGGTGACCGCCGCGTCGGGGGCCGGCTCGGCGAGCACCGCGTCGGCGGTGGCGTCGGCGCCGGTGGTGGCCGCCGCCTCCGCGGGGAGGGCGGCCGGGTCGTCGGACGCCGCGACCAGGACGGTCTCGGAGTCCGCCGGGGCCATCTCGGCGATCTGCGCCCGGAGGGCGTCGAACAGCCGGGCGGCCTGGGACAGCGGGGCCGCGAACAGCGACACCGCGCGCTGCGGGAGTGCGTTGAAGGCCCCCGCGAGCTTGGACAGCAGCACCTCGCGGGACTCGAGGTCCGCGAGGCGGGTGAGCTCCGCGGCGTCGAGGAACCGGCCCTCGACCACGCCCGCCTTGACGATCAGGGCGGGGTGGGCGCGGGCGTAGTCCCGCAGGCCCTTGGCCACGAGGACCGCGTCGCCGGTGACGAACGCCAGCGCGGACGGGCCCTTGAGCAGGGCGTCGTCCACGGTGAGGCCCGCGTTGGCGGCGGCCCGGCGGGTGAGGGTGTTCTTCACCACGGAGTAGGTCGCGTTGCCGTCCAGCACGGTGCGCAGCTCGCCGATCTGGCGGACGGTCAGGCCGCGGTACTCGGTGAACACCACCGCGGAGGACTCGTTGAAGCGGTCGGTTAGCTGCTGGACAGCCTCGACCTTGTCAGGGCTCGCCATGCGGCTCCTCGGATCGGATCGGACTCAGGGACGAGGATCCGGATCGGGGGCGCGCAGGCCGGCACGGCGGGAGGACTCCCGGCGGTGCGGCACCTGCGCAGGCTCCCGGGCCGGACCCGCGAGGGTCGGGCCGTCGGACTTCGGACGCGATCGGGCTCGTGGCCCGGCGCGACCACCGGCGGTCTTGGGTGACGGTGGTGCTGGTCGTGCTCCGCCGACTGTACCCGGCCGGCCGAACCGGCCGGGTACAGCGACGGCTCCCCGAGCGCGGGCTCAGCCGGCGGTGGCGCCCGCGAGGACCTCGACCGGCTTCGCGCTGGCCATCGGGTCGACCGGGATGCCCGGTCCGCGGGTCGTCGCGACGGTCGCCTTGCGGATGTAGCGGCCCTTCGCCGACGCCGGCTTGAGGCGGTTGACCTCGTCGAGGGCGGCGGCGTAGTTCTCCAGGAGCGCCTGCGAGGTGAAGGACACCTTGCCCACGACGAGGTGGAGGTTCGAGTTCTTGTCGACCCGGAACTCGACCCGGCCGCCCTTGATCTCCGAGACGGCGCGGGCGACGTCCGGGGTGACGGTGCCGGTGCGCGGGTTCGGCATCAGGCCGCGCGGCCCGAGCACCCGGCCCAGGCGGCCGACCTTGCCCATCATGTCCGGGGTCGCGACGACCGCGTCGAAGTCGAGGCGGCCCCCCGCGACCTCGGTGATGAGCTCGTCGGAGCCGACGATGTCGGCGCCGGCGGCCAGGGCGGCCTCGGCGCGCTCGCCGGTCGCGAAGACCAGGACGCGGGCGATCTTGCCGGTGCCGTTCGGGAGGTTGACCGTGCCGCGGACCATCTGGTCGGCCTTGCGCGGGTCGACCCCGAGTCGCAGGGCGACCTCGACGGTCGGGTCGGACTTGCCCGAGGCGGTCTCGCGGGCCAGGTCGAGGGCCTGGACCGGCGTGTAGAGGGTGTCGGCGTCGATCTTCGACGCGGCCTCGCGGTAGGCCTTGCTGCGCTTCGCCATGGTGGTGCTCCGTCTCCTGCCCGCGTCGGGGCTGTGTGTCGGTGGTGGTCAGCGGGCCGGCAGGCCCTCCCACCCGGTCTCCCCCGTCGGTCGGCGGGGTCGGGCTGTCACGGTCGTGCTCGGTGTCCGGTGCGGTCGTGCGGGTGGTGCGGTCGAACCGAGGGGCTCAGGCCTCGACGGTGATGCCCATCGACCGGGCCTGGCCGGCCACGGTGCGCTCGGCGGCGGCGAGGTCGCCGACGTTGAGGTCGGGCATCTTCTGCTCGGCGATCTCGCGCACCTGGGCGGCGGTGAGGCGGCCGACCTTGGTGGTGTGCGGGGTGCCGGAGCCCTTGGCGACGCCGGCGGCCTTCTTGATCAGGAGGCCGGTCGGCGGGGTCTTGGTCCGGAAGGTGAAGCTCCGGTCCTCGAACACGGTGATCTCGACCGGGATGACGGTCCCCCGCTGGCCCTCCGTCGCGGCGTTGTAGGCCTTGACGAACTCCATCAGGTTCACCCCGTGCGGGCCGAGCGCGGTGCCGACCGGCGGCGCCGGGGTGGCGGCTCCGGCCTCGAGCTGCACCTTGACGACGGCGGTGACCTTCTTCTTGGACGGCATGGTCCACCTGTTCTGCGAGACGCCCGCGAGGGCGGTGGGAACGCCGCCCCCGTCACCACCAGCACCTCCGGAAAGGTGCGGCCAGGACCCGGGAGACCGCGTACGACCCCTCCATTGTGCCAGGAATCGCGCTCGACAGGAGACGGGGCAGTGCCTGCCAGGCGCGACGCCGCTCGGCGCGGCCGTTGCAGACCCCTTCGGACGCGCGGTGCGGCTGGGTCCGCCGCCGGGACGACACCGGCCCGGCGGCTCCTCGCGGAGCGGCCGGGCCGGGTGTCCTCGAACGGGGTGTCGCCGAGCTGCGTCGGACCACCGACGCGGTGGAGCTCGGGTCAGAGCTTCTGGATCTGGGAGAACGACAGCTCCACCGGGGTCTCCCGGCCGAAGATCTCGACCAGCCCGCGGACCTTCTGGGCGTCGCCGTTGATCTCCGTGATCGTCGCGTGCAGCGACGCGAACGGGCCCTCGACCACCATGACCGAGTCCCCGGTCTCGTAGTCGAGCACCGATGTGGGCGGGCGGGTCGGGGCGCCGGAGGCGCCGCGGGCCGCCTTCTCCACGGCCGGGGCCAGCATCTTCTCGACCTCGTCGAAGGACAGCGGCAGCGGCTGGTGGCTCTGGCCGACGAAGCCGGTGACCTGCGGGGTGTTGCGGACCGCGGCCCAGGACTGGTCGGTCAGCTCCATGCGGACGAGCAGGTACCCGGGGAGCACGTTGCGCCGGACACGCTTGCGCTGCCCGTTCTTGATCTCGTCGACCTCCTCCTCGGGGACCTGCACCTCGAAGATGTAGTCCTCCATGTTCAGGGAGGTGATGCGGTTCTCGAGGTTCGCCCGGACGCGGTTCTCCATGCCCGAGTAGGTGTGCACGACGTACCAGTCACCCGGCTTGGACCGCAGGACCCGGCGGAACTCCTCGAGGGCGTCGACCGCCGCGTCGTCGCCGTTCTCGGCGCCGCCGCCCGCCGCGTCCGCGGCCTGGACGCCCTCGGCGACCGAGCCCGTGGGGCCGACGCCGTCCTCGGCCAGGACCCGGCCCGCGCCGAGCTCGGAGCTGCTGGGCGTGTCGCCCTCCAGGTACGGGTCCGCGGCGGTGTCGCCGGCGGCCTCCCGCAGGAACTCGGGCGTGCCGAACGGGTCCTCGACGCCGGACTCGTCGCGCGTGGGGCCGGTGACCGTGGGGTCGCTCTCGTCCGGCGCGGGGCCGTCGAGGTCGAGGGGCTCGGGGTCGGCGTCGGGGTTGACGTACCCGGCCACGCCGTTCGCCCCGAAGGCACCCTGGGAGACGTCGCCCTCGCCGTAGGCCACCGCGAGGCGCTCGCCGTCGTCGAGGTACTCGTCCGCCTCGTCGTCGGTGCCGGTGTCGCGGCCCCGGTCACGGTCCTCGGAGTCGACGTCCTCGAGGTCGCCGGTGTCCGGGTCGCCCTCGACGGCCGTGGTCAGGGAGCCGACCTCGCCGAGGTCCCCGACGTCCTCGAGCAGGCCCGCGGGGACCTCCTCGCCCATCGCGAACGTGTCGAGGGAGTCGTCGGTCTCCGCGCCGCTGCCGGGGACGGGCGAGACGTCGGCGCTGGAGCCGGAGCTCTCCGCGTCGCGGGACTCCGCGTCCAGGGCCAGGATCTCGGAGTCCGAGGGGCCGTCGACGTCGTCGAGACGGGCGTCGGCCCCGGTCGGCTGCACTGGCTGGCTCACGGTGTCCTCGCAATGGGGTGGTGGCCGCCCGCCGTCCCGGAGGACGTGCGGGTGGCGCGGTGGGACGTGCGCACACCCGGGTGCACCCGGGTGGCGGTCAACTGAAGACCCGGACGACGACCGCGGACAGGCCGTAGTCCAGGAGCGACACGATCGTGATCATCACGACGACGAAGACCAGGACCACCGCGGTGTACCGGAAGAGCTGGTCCCGCGACGGGTAGACGACCTTGCGGAGCTCGACGACGACCTGGCGGTAGAAGAGGCCGAGGCGCCCGAGCGGACTGCGCCCGGCGCCGACGGGGTGCGAGCCCCCGGCGGGCAGGAGCTCCCCGTCCGCCCCGCGGGCCAGCCGGGTGACGCTGTCCTCGCTCACGGTGCCCCTCGTCGTGCCTCGTGGTCGCGGTGTCTGCCGGTCGTGGTGCCTGGCGGTCGTGGTGCTGGTGACGATCGTGCCTGGCGGTCGTGGTGCTGGTGACGATCGTGCCTGGTGGCCGTCGCGCCCGGGCGCGGCGCCCGTGCTGCCGCCGTGGCACGGCAGGAGGGACTTGAACCCCCAACCGCCGGTTTTGGAGACCGGAGCTCTACCAATTGAGCTACTGCCGTCCGGACCCTCCCGCGCGACCGTGGCGCGTCACCGGGGGCTGCCCGGGACCGCACGACCGCACGGAGCCGGCCCGCGGGTCCTGACCGGCGCGACCACTGTACCCGGCGCGCCGCCGGCGACCGGGCTCGATACGCCGCCCGAGAGCCCCTCGCACGGTCACATCGCGGGCACGGCCGCGGGTGCGTGCGCGAGGATGGCCGCCGTGACCACGACGACAGCTCCGACCATCCCCGACGCCCTCCCGGACGCGACCGCCCCCTCCCCGGCCGCGGCGCGCCGGGTCTCCCGCCGGGTGGGCGCCATCGCGGAGTCCGCGACGATGGCCGTCGACGCGAGGGCCAAGGCCCTGAAGGCCGCGGGCCGCCCGGTCATCGGGTTCGGCGCGGGCGAGCCGGACTTCCCCACCCCCGACTTCATCGTCGCGGCCGCCCAGGCCGCCTGCGCGGTGCCGACCTACCAGCGCTACACCCCGGCCGGCGGCCTCCCGGCTCTGAAGGACGCGATCGTCGCCAAGACCCTGCGCGACTCCGGGGTGACCGTCACGGCGTCGCAGGTGCTGGTGACCAACGGCGGTAAGCAGGCCGTGTACGAGGCGTTCGCGACCCTGCTCGACCCGGGCGACGAGGCGATCCTCCCGACCCCGTACTGGACCACCTACCCCGAGGCCATCCGCCTGGCCGGCGGGGTGCCGGTCGAGGTCATGACCTCTGCCGCGGCCGGGTACCGCCCGACGGTGGCCGACCTCGAGGCGGCGCGGACGCCGCGGACCAAGCTGCTGCTGCTCTGCTCGCCGTCCAACCCGACGGGCGCGGTCTACCCGCCCGAGCTGATCACCGAGATCGGCCGGTGGGCCCTCGAGCACGGCCTCTGGGTCGTCACCGACGAGATCTACGAGCACCTCGTCTACGGCGCCGCCGAGCACGTGTCGGTCCTCGCCGCGGTCCCGGAGCTGGCCGACCGGGTCGTCGTCCTCAACGGGGTGGCGAAGACCTACGCGATGACCGGCTGGCGGGTCGGCTGGCTGGTCGGCCCCGTCGACGTGGTCAAGGCCGCGACCAACCTGCAGTCGCACCTGACCTCGAACGTCGCCAACGTCAGCCAGGCCGCCGCGATCACCGCACTGACCGGCGACCTGTCCGACGTGCACCGCATGCGGGCCGCGTTCGACCGGCGCCGGCGCACGATCGTCGACCTGCTGCGCAGCGTCCCCGGCTTCGAGTGCCCCGAGCCCGAGGGCGCCTTCTACGCCTACCCGGAGGTCACGGGCGCCCTCGGCCGGCCGATCCGCGGCCGGACCCCGACCACGTCGGCCGAGCTGGCGGCGATCATCCTCGACGAGGTCGAGGTGGCGGTCGTCCCCGGTGAGGCCTTCGGTCCGTCGGGGTTCCTGCGCCTCTCCTACGCCCTCGGCGACGACGACCTGGTCGAGGGCGTGACCCGGATCCGGGACCTGCTGTCCGAGGGCTGACGGCGCCGAGTGGCTGACGAGGGCCCGGCCGGCGGGCGGCGGGACCTGCGTGCCCTGCCCAAGGCCCACCTGCACCTCCACCTGACGGGCGCCATGCGCCACCCGACGCTGGTGGAGCTGGCGGCGGCCCGCGGGGTCCGGCTGCCGGCGGCGCTGCTCACCGACTGGCCGCCGGCGCTGTCGGTCGCCGACGAGCGGGGCTGGTTCCGCTTCCAGCGGCTGTACGACCTGGCCCGCTCGGTCCTGCGCAGCCCCGCGGACATCCGCCGCCTCGTCCGCGAGATCGCCGAGGACGAGCGCGCCGAGGGCTCCGGCTGGTGCGAGGTGCAGGTCGACCCGTCCGGGTTCGCCGCGGCCTTCGGCGGGCTGACCCCGTTCTGCGATCTGGTGCTGTCCGCGGTGGCCGACGCGGCCGCGGCCACCGGGATCGGGATGGGCGTGGTGATCGCCGCGAACCGGACCCGCCACCCCCTCGACGCCCGTACCCTCGCGCGCCTGGCCGCGGGGTACGCGGGGCGCGGGGTCCTCGGCTTCGGGCTGTCCAACGACGAGCGCCGCGGCTCGGTCGCCGACTTCGCCCCCGCGTTCGCGATCGCCGCCCGGGCCGGGCTCGCGTCGGTGCCGCACGCCGGGGAGCTGCGCGGGGCCGACGTCGTCGACGACACCCTGCGCCTGCTCGGCCCGGTCCGCCTCGGCCACGGCGTCCGTGCGGCGGAGGACCCGCGGGTGCTCGCGGCCGCCGTCGCGGCGGGGGCGGCCTTCGAGGTCTGCCCGGCCTCCAACGTGGCCCTCGGGATCTACCCCGCCGCGGCCGACGTGCCCATCCCGGCGCTGCGGGCCGCGGGCGCCCGGATCGCGCTCGGCGCCGACGACCCGCTGCTGTTCGGGTCCCGCCTGGTCGACCAGTACGTGCTGGTCCGCGACGTCTTCGGCCTCACCGACGCCGAGCTCGCCGGGCTGGCCGCCGACTCGGTCGAGGTCAGCCTCGCCCCGGCGGGGGTCCGCGCCGACCTGCTCGCGGGCATCGCCCGCTGGCTGGCCGCGCCCGCCCCGCCGGCCTGACCGCCCGCGTCACCGTCGGCGGCGCGGCCGGGACGGGTCAGGCCAGGCGGGTCATGCGGACGCTGACCCCGAGGGTCTGCACCGCCCGGCCGGAGTAGACCCCCTTCAGCGGGGGCACGTCGGCGTAGTCACGGCCGTGGGCGACCAGCACGTGGCGCTCGCCGATGCCGATGCCGTTGGTCGGGTCCAGCCCCCACCAGCCGCCGGTCCAGACGTCGACCCAGGCGTGGCTCTCGCCGTCGACGGTCGCGCCGACCGCCGTGGCGGCGTCCGGGAGCAGGTAGCCCGAGCAGTAGCGGGCCGGGATCCCGATCGCCCGGACCATCGCCAGGGTGACGTGCGCGAAGTCCTGGCACACCCCCTCACCGACCGCGACGGCGTCCGCGGCGGTGGAGTGGGTGCCGGTCGAGCCGCGCCGGTAGAGCAGCGCGGACCGGGTCCACTCCGCGGCCCCGAGGACCGCGGCGACCGGGGACGCGTGCTGGCGCAGCTCCCGCGCGTGGCGGGTCAACCCGCGGTCGGAGCCGGCGAGCGGGCTCGGGGCGAGCAGCTCGCCGAACGTGTCCGCCACCTCGTCGGACAGCAGCTCCGGCCAGTCGACGTCGGGCAGGACCTCGGGCTCGGGCACGGTCTCCACGACCGACGTGCCGATCACCCGCAGCGCCGTGTGCGGCTGCTGGACGTCGAAGGAGCTGACGGTGTTGCCCCAGTAATCGCGGTAGGCCGAGACGCGCGCCGAGGGCACCGACTCGACCCGGCTGGCGATCACCGTCCGCCCGGTGTCCGGGCGCGGGGTCAGCCGGGCCTCGTTGTAGGACGGGGAGACCGGCGCGTCGTAGGTGTACTCGGTCGTGTGGACGACCCGGACCCGCCAGCTCACCGGGCCCCCGCCCGCCGCGACGACCTGCGGGCGGCGGCGGGGAGGTCGACCCCGCCGGGGGCCGCGAACGTCTGCAGCACCGGATCGCCGACCGTGGGGTGGGCCGGGGCGGCCGCGCCCGACGCCGCGACCTCGGTGGCCGCGTCCTCGGGGACCCCCTCCACCTCGTCGGTCGCCCGCCACGCCACCCACGGCGCGGAGTGGAAGAACTGCACGGCGATGGCCTCGTTGGCCGCCCGGACGCTGCGCTGCAGGCCGGCCAGGCGGGCGGCGAGGTCCTCCGACGCGACCTCGGGCCGGGTGTACTCAAGGTCGCTCCGCGCGCGTCCGAGCAGGCGCTGCGCGTCCCCCGGCGTCGGGTCGAGCTGCAGCAGGCAGTGCTCGGCGACCCGCAGCGCGTGGAACACCGACCGGGGGAACAGCCGGTCGAGCAGCAGCAGCTGGACGACCCGGTTGGCGTCGACGACCCCGCGGAAGGTCCGGGTGAACAGGTCACCGGCGCCGACCGAGCGCAGCACCGTCAGCCAGCCGGGCGAGGCGGCCGGGTCCTGCGCGCGGGCCATCAGCAGCCGGACGACCATGTCGACCCGCTCGAGGGAGCGGCCGAGGACCAGGAACAGCCAGCCCTCGTCGCGGCGCATCGAGGAGTCCGCGAGCCCCGCGAACATCGCCGACTGCTGCTCGACCCACGCCAGGAACGAGCCGAACCCGGTGGCCCGGGCCGCGGCCGCCCGGTCCTCCAGCGCCAGGATCGTGGTGTTGAGGCACTCCCACATCTCGGTCGAGACGATCTCCCGGGAGCCGCGCGCGTTCTCCCGGGCGCGGCGCAGCGAGGACGCGATCGACGCCGGGTTCTCGTCCGACCACGCCACCCACTGCGTCAGGTCGAGCAGCTGGCGCACCTCCGCCGGCGCCGGCGTCCCCAGTACCCGCAGCAGCGTCCGGGACTCGGCCAGCGGCTCGGCGGTCCCGTCGGAGAGCAGGTGGTGGACGGAGGTGTCGAGGATCCGGGCGGTGTCGTCCGCGCGCTCGACGTAGCGGCCGATCCAGTAGACGGAGGCGGCGTTGCGGGCGAGCATCACGAGCCCGCTCCCGGCGTCGGCTCCGGCCCCGGCTTCCGGCTGTCCTGCTGCTGCTGCTGGGTCTGGCTCTCGGTCATCTCCGGCCCGAACTCGGCGTCGGCGGCGTCGACC
>CAXSIB010000039.1:0-13581 GCA_964237095.1 uncultured Actinomycetales bacterium | reverse complement strand
CTGGCAGCCGCCGCCGACCCCCGCGCGACGGTCCTGGTCTTCGTCGACGCCGACGTCGTCCTCGCCCCCGACGCGCTGCGCCGGTCGGTGGCCCTGCTGCGCTCGACGCCGCTGGACCTCGCGTGTCCCTACCCGCGGCAGGTCGTCGTCGGCCTCCTCCAGCGCCTCGTCCAGCCGCTGCTGCAGTGGAGCTGGGCGACGACCCTGCCGCTGCGCCTGGCCGAGCGGTCGCCGCGGCCGAGCCTCGCCGCCGCGAACGGCCAGTTCCTGCTGGTGGACCGGGGCGTCTACGACCGGGCGGGCGGGCACGGCGCGGTCCGCGGCGAGGTCCTGGAGGACCTCGCACTCCTGCGGGCGGTGAAGGCCGTGGGCGGGCACGGCGGCGTGGTCGACGGCACCGAGGTCGCGGCGTGCGCGATGTACGACGACGCGGCGTCGATGGTCGCCGGCTACACGAAGTCCCTCTGGGCGGCGTTCGGGCCGCCCCCGGCGGCCGCGGCGGTCGGCGCGCTGCTGCTGCTCGCCTACGTCGTGCCCGCGGTGGGGATGCTCGCCGGGAGCCCGGTCGGCGCCCTCGGCTACGCCGCCGGGGTGGGCGGCCGGGTCGCCGTGGCCCGCCGCACGGGGGGCCGCCCGCTGCCGGACGCCCTGGCCCATCCCGTGTCGGTGCTGGTCTTCGTGGGGCTGGTCGCCCGTTCGTGGCGCGCCCGGCGGGCCGGGACCCTGACCTGGCGCGGCCGGCCCGTCGTCGTCCCGCCGCGGACCCCGACACCCGCACCAGCACCAGCGCCGACGCGAGCAGCGATGCCGGAGGACGTCGCGTGAGCCGGGTCGTGGTCATCGGGGCGGGGGTCGGCGGGCTGTCGGCCGCCGCGCGCCTGGCGAAAGCCGGGCACACCGTGACGGTGCTCGAGCGCAGCAGCCGCACGGGGGGCAAGCTCGGCCGGTTCGAGCGCGACGGCTTCCGCTTCGACACCGGGCCGCACCTGCTCACCCTGCCCGCGGCTCTGCGCGACACCTTCCGGTCCAGTGGCCGCCCGCTCGAGCGGGAGCTGGAGATCGTGCCGGTGGAGCCGGGCTGCCACTACCGCTTCCCGGACGCCACCTCACTCGACCTGCCCGGGGTCGGGGTGTTCAACGTCGTCAACGCGATCCGTGACACCCTCGGGGCGGACGCGGGTGACCAGTGGCGGGCGCTGTCGGCCCGGGCGTCGGCGGTGTGGGACCTCACCCGCAAGCCGTTCCTCGAGCAGCCGCTGGGACCCGCGGACCTCGTGCGCCTCGCGCGCCGGCCCGCGGACATCGCGACGATCGCCCCGTGGCAGACCCTGCGCGGCCTCGGCCGGCAGTACCTCACCGACCCGCGGCTGCGCCTGCTGCTCGAGCGGTTCGCCACCTACACGGGCTCCGACCCCCGGCGCGCGCCGGCGGCGCTGGTCACCGTCCCGCACCTGGAGCACGCGTTCGGCACCTGGTACGTCCCGGGCGGCCTGTACGGGATCGCCGAGGCCCTCACCCGGCGGCTGGAGACCCGGCGCGCCACCGTCCGCTGCGGGGTGGAGGTGACCGCGATCACCCTGTCCGGCGGGCGGGTCGACGGGGTCCGTCTCGCCGACGGGGAGTCCGTGCCGGCCGACGTCGTGGTCGCCGACGCCGACGCCGCGCACGTCTACGGCCACCTGCTGCCGCCCGGTCTCCCGGCGGCCCGCCGCGCGCGGCGTCGCCTCGCCCGTGCGACGCCGTCGCTGTCCGGCTTCGTGATCCTCCTGGCGCTGCGCGGACGGACGCCGGGTCTGCGCCACCACAGCGTCTTCTTCGCCGAGGACTACGACGACGAGTTCGACTCGGTCTTCGGCCGGCGCGGGCGCACGGGCGCGGTCCGGCGCCCGGCGCGGCCGACCCCGGACCCGGTCGTCTACCTCAGCTCCCCCGACGACCCGGCGACCCGCCCCGACGACGACCACGAGGGGGTGTTCGTCCTCGTCAACGCCGCCCGCCACGGCGATCCCGCCGTCGACCCGACGACGGTGGACTGGAGCGCGCCCGGCCTCGCCGACACCTACGCCGACCGGGTGCTGGCGGTGCTGGCCGGGCGGGGGCTCGACCTGCGCGACCGCGTGCTGTGGCGGGAGGTCCGCACGCCCGCGGACCTCGAGAGCGCGACCGCGGCCCCGGGCGGGGCGATCTACGGGACGTCGTCGAACGGTCCGCGCGCGGCCTTCCTGCGGGCCGCGAACGCCGGCGACGTGCCCGGGCTGTTCTGCGTGGGCGGCTCGGCGCACCCGGGCGGCGGGCTGCCACTCGTCAGCCTGTCCGCCAAGATCGTGGCCGACCTCGTGGGAGCCGCCTGACCGGGCTCGGCGCCCGGCGCAGGCTCGGCGCCCGGCGCAGGCTCGGGCCCTCAGTGCAGGCTCCGGCCCTCAGCGCAGGGCGCGGTGCAGCCAGCGCAGGACGGTGACCGTCCCGACGAGGTGCACCGCCGTCCACGCGGCGGCCGCGATCGTCGCCCACACGGCGATCCGCTGGTCACCCGGCCCGGGGAGGACCGCGGCGGCGAACAGGAACAGGCACACCACCAGGACACGCGTCGGCCGCTCGGAGATCGTCACCACCCCGACGCCGGCGGCCCCCGCGGCGGTCCCGCGGGCGCGGGCGTACTCCTGGAGACCGGTCAGCACCCCGCCCGCGGCGACCAGCGGGCCCGGGGCGCCCAGTGCCCACAGGGCGAGCAGGTAGGCCACGTCGGCGACGCGGTCGCACACGGAGTCCAGGACGAAGCCCCAGCGCGTCGACCGGCCCGTGAGCGCGGCGACCGCCCCGTCGAGGTTGTCCGAGATCCCCGACAGGGCCGTCAGCAGCGACGCCGCGAGCGCCGCGCCGGCCGGCGGGAAGCCCCAGCGGGACGTCACGGCGGCGAGCGGGACCAGCAGCGACAGCACGGTCGCACCGGCGGTGACGGCGTCCGGACCGACGCCGGTCCGGGCGAGGGCCCGTGCGGGGACGTGGACGAGGCTCAGCCACAGCGCGACCAGCGGGGTCGCGTTCGGGTCGTGGTCCTGGTGGAGCGCGGACCAGCGGCGCAGGTACTCCGCCCGGTCGGGCAGCTCGTCGCGGCGCGGACGGGTGTGGGTACGGGTGCGCGGCACGGGTCGACCAGCCGCCTCAGGCGCCGAGCCCGAGGTCGTCGCAGATGACCCGGGTGGCCGGGGAGCGGTTGAGGGTGATGAAGTGCAGTCCCGGCACGCCCGCCGCGATCAGCTCCTCGCACATGGCCCGCGCATGGGCGATCCCCACCGCGCGCACCGCGGCCGGCTCTCCGCCGACCGCCTCGAGCCGGGCCCGCAGGTCCGCGGGGAGCGGGGCGCCCATGAGCGTCGCGAACCGCTCGATCTGCGCGAGGTTCGTGACCGGCATGATCCCGGGGATGATCGGCAGCCCCACCCCGAGTGCGACGGCCCGGTCGCGCAGGCGCAGGTAGTCGGCCGCGTCGAAGAACATCTGGGTGATCGCGAACCGGGCGCCGGCGCGGGCCTTCGCGGCGAGCACCCGGTCGTCCGCGGCGGCATCGGCGGACCGCGGGTGCCGCGTCGGGAAGGCCGCCACCCCCACGCAGAAGTCCCCCACCGCGCGGGTCAGCGTGACGAGCTCGTCGGCGTGGTCGAAGCCGTCGGGGTGGCGGTGCCACGTCCCGCCCGGGTCCCCCGGCGGGTCCCCGCGCAGCGCCAGGACGTTGCGGACCCCGGCCTCGGCGTAGGAGCCGAGGATGTGACGCAGCTGGGCCACGTCGTGGTCGACCACGGTGAGGTGGGCGAGGGGGAGCATCGTGGTCTCGGCCGCGATCCGCCGGGTCAGCTCGATCGTGAACTGCCGCCCGGAGCCGCCGGCGCCGTAGGTGACCGAGACGAACGCCGGGTGCAGGGCCTCGAGGTCGTGCAGCGTCCGCCAGAGGGCCCGGGCCCCGTCGGCGTCGCGCGGCGGGAAGAACTCGAAGGAGACCGGGCAGCGGCCGGCGGCCAGCTGCTCCACGAGCACCTCGGGGACGGACCCGGCCTGCGCGGCCCGCACCGGGGCGACACTCGCCTGGCCCCGGGTCATGCCGGAGAGGTTACGTGGGGCGACGGCCCGTGCCGGGTTGCCACGTTTCGAGTTGAGCGGTCACCTATCGTCGAACAGGTGCAGTCCGAGAAGACTTCTGCCACGGTCCGGCCGGTGGTCGCACCCCCGGGCGGGTTCAGCCGCGACGCCGTGCAGGAGCGCCTCGCGGGCTTCCTGACCGCGAAGGGCCGCCAGCTCGCGGCGATATCGCCGGACCTGGTCGAGGCCCTCGCGGCCGCCACCGACCTGCTCGCGGGCGGCAAGCGGCTCCGCCCGGCCTTCCTGTACTGGGGGTGGCGTGCCGCCGGCGGCGGGACCGACCCGGCGTCGGACGAGGCGTGCGTGCTGACCGCGGGGGCGGCACTCGAGCTGCTGCAGGCCAGCGCCCTCGTCCACGACGACGTCATGGACGGCTCGGAGCTGCGCCGGGGCCTGCCCGCGGCGCACCGCCGGTTCGCCGCGCTGCACCGCTCGGCGGGCTGGGTCGGCTCCCCGGGGGCCTTCGGCACGGGCGCGGCGATCCTGCTCGGCGACCTCTGCCTGTCCTGGTCCGACGAGCTCCTGCGCACCTGCGGGCTGCCGCCCGACCGGCTGCTGCCGGCGATGCGGCTGTTCGACGACATGCGCACCGAGGTCATCGCCGGGCAGTACCTGGACCTCGTCGAGCAGGCCACCGGCGGGGTGTCGGTCGAGCGGGCCCTGGTCGTCATCCGCTTCAAGTCCGCCAAGTACACCGTCGAGCGGCCGCTGCACGTGGGCGCGGTGCTCGCCGGGGCGGACCGGGCGTTCGTCGACGCGCTGTCCGGCTTCGGGATGCCGCTCGGGGAGGCGTTCCAGCTCCGCGACGACGTGCTCGGGGTCTTCGGCGACCCGTCCGTGACCGGGAAGCCCGCGGGGGACGACCTGCGCGAGGGCAAGCGGACCGTGCTGGTCGCCGAGGCCCTCGTCCGGGCCACCCCGACCCAGGCGGCGGTGTTCCGCCGGTTCCTCGGCGACCCCGCGCTGTCGGCGGCCGGGCTCGCCGCGCTGCGCGAGGTGGTGGTGGAGACCGGGGCGGTGCAGCGCGTCGAGGACCGGATCGAGACCCTGACCCGGGAGTGCCTGCAGGCGCTGGAGACCCTCCCACTGGTGGACCCCGAGGCGGCGACCGCGCTGCGTGACCTCGCCGACGCCGCGACCCGCAGGGTCGTGTGAAGCCCTTCCCGGCCAGGTCCGCGCGCACCGTCAGCGGTCCCACCGACCACGTCGTGGTCGTCGGCGCCGGCCTGGCCGGGCTGTCGACCGCGCTGCGACTGGTGGGGGCGGGGCGGTCCGTCACCGTGGTGGAGCGGGAGACCGTGCCCGGCGGGCGCGCCGGGCTGCTCGTCGACGGCGGCTACCGCTTCGACACCGGGCCGACCGTCCTGACGATGCCCGAGCTGATCGCCGACGCGCTGGACTGTGTCGGGGAGTCGCTGTCGGACTGGCTGGAGCTCGAGCCGGTGCGCCCGCTCTACCGGACCTTCTTCCACGACGGCTCCCAGCTCGACGTGCACGCCGACCCCGAGGAGATGGCCGCGGAGATCGAGGCCGTGTGCGGGGCGGCCGAGGCCGCCGGCTACCGGCGTCTCGTGGAGTTCGTGTCGGCGATGTACCGGGTCGAGATGCGCACGTTCATCGACCGCAACCTGGACTCCCCGCTGGACCTGGTCGGCCGGGACATGGTCCGCCTGCTGGCCCTCGGCGGGATGCGGAAGATGGCCCCCAAGGTCGCGCAGTACCTGCGCGACCCGCGCACCCAGCGGGTGTTCTCCTTCCAGGCCATGTACGCCGGGCTGTCCCCCTACGACGCCCTCGCGATCTACTCCGTCATCGCCTACATGGACTCCGTGGCCGGGGTGTGGTTCCCGAAGGGCGGGATGCACGCGGTCCCGCGGGCGCTGGCCGGGGCCGCGGCGAAGCACGGCGTGGTCTTCCGCTACGGCACCGAGGTGACCCGGGTGGAGCTGTCGGGCGACCGCGCCGTCGCCGTGCACACCAGCGCAGGCGAGCGGATCGCCTGCGACACCGTCGTCCTGAGCCCCGACCTGCCGGTGGCCCGCCGGGACCTCCTGCAGAAGCCGCTGCGCCGCCACCTCGACTTCTCCCCGTCGTGCGTGACCCTGAACGTGGGCTCGACGAGGTCGTACTCGAAGATCGGCCACCACAACATCCACTTCGGAGCGCAGTGGCGCGGGGTGTTCGACGACCTCGTCGACGCGAAGCGGCTGATGCGCGACCCGGCCTACATGGTCACCAACTCCAGCGCGTCCGACCCGTCCCTCGCCCCGCCCGGGAAGCAGTCGTACTGGGTGCTGTTCCCCGCGCCGAACCTCGACGGCCCGATCGACTGGCGCCAGGCCGCGAAGCCCTATCGGGACGAGATGATCGCGACCCTCGAGCGCGACGGCTACGTCGGCTTCGGCGACGGGATCGAGGTCGAGCACCTCACGACCCCGCTGGACTGGCAGACCCGCGGCATGGAGCGCGGCGCCCCGTTCGCGGCGTCGCACAGCTTCGCCCAGACCGGGCCCTTCCGGCCGTCGAACCTGTGGGGCGACAACGTCGTCTTCGCCGGCTCCGGCACCCAGCCCGGGGTCGGGGTGCCGATGGTCCTGATCTCCGGCCGGCTCGCCGCCGAGCGGATCACCGGGCCCGACCGGGGCTACCACTCCCGCGCCTGGCGCTGAGAGCGGCCCGGGGCGGCTCAGGCCCCCGGCGCCGGCTCGTCCCGGGCCGCGCGCAGCTCGCCCAGCCAGCGCCCGAACCCCAGCAGGGGCAGCACGGCCGCGACCAGGGCCACCCCGGACCAGCCCTCCCGGGACCAGAGGACACCCGACAACGCGGACCCGAGTGCCCCGCCGAGGAAGAACGTCGCGATGTAGACGGTGTTCATCCGCGACCGCGACTCCGGCCGGCGGGAGTAGATGGCCTGCTGGCCCAGGACGTTGGAGCCCTGGACCGCGAGGTCGAGCAGGACCGCGGCGAGCGCGAGCAGGGCCAGGGAGTGCTGGCCCGCCCAGGCGAGGACGAGGGCCAGGACGGCGAGGACGAGGGCCACCCCGGTGGCCGGGCGGGACCACCCGCGGTCGGCGATCCGGCCGGCCACCGGCGCGGCCAGCGCACCGGCCGCGCCGACGAGGGCGAACAGGCCGATCCCGGCCTGGCCCACCCCGTGGTCGGCGAGCTCGTAGGTGATCGACGTCCAGAACATCGAGAACGCCGCGAACATCCCCGACTGGTAGAGCGCGCGGCGGCGCAGGACCGGCTCCTCCCGGACGAGGCGGCCCATCGACCTCAGCAGCTCGCCGTAGTGCAGCGGTCCGGTCGGTCCGCGCCGCGGCAGCCACCGCTGCAGCAGGGCCAGGAGGACCACCATCAGAGCCGCGGAGATCGCGTAGACCAGCCGCCAGCTCGCGGCGGCCGCCAGCAGCCCGGCGAACGCGCGTGCGAGCAGGATGCCGGTGACCAGCCCGCCGGTGACGCGGCCCACCAGGGCGCCCCGGCGCTCGGCCGGGGCGATCCGGGCCGCGATCGGCGTCAGGATCTGGGCCACCACGGCGGTCGCGCCGGCGAACAGCGACGCGACCAGGAACACCGCGAGCGACGGTGCCACCGCGCAGCCGGCGGCGGCGACCACCGCGAGCCCGAGCACCCGCAGCGTCAGCTTCCGGTCGTCCAGGACGTCACCGAGCGGGACGAACGCCACGATCCCCACCGCGTAGCCGAGCTGGTCGAGGGTCACGACCGCCGACGTCGCGCCGCGGCTGCTGCCGAAGCTGGCACCGAGCGCGTCCAGCAGGGGCTGGGCGTAGTAGATGTTCGCCACGACGATGCCCGCACCGACCGCCATCAGGGTGATCAGCCGGCCCACGCGGCGCTCGTCGGTCTCCACGTCACCCCCCAAGGCCCCGCCGGGGTCGGACATTCCGGCTGCCGCCCGTCCGGCGACCCGGCCGGACACCCGGTACGTTCTCGCCCCGTCATGGCCGCCTATGCGCACCCGTCCCGACCCGCCCGACCGCACGGCCCGGGTCGCCGCCGGTGAGCCGCGCCGAGATGGACGCCGCCGGGATCGCCGGGACCGAGCTCCGCGCGTCCTACCGCCGCTGCGAGGAGCTGACCCGCCGCCACGGCAAGACCTACCACCTGGCCACGAAGCTGCTCCCGGCCGCCCGCCGCCCCGCCGTCTATGCGCTCTACGGCCTGGCCCGGTACGCCGACGAGATCGTCGACGACCTCGCCGACGACCGGCCGATCGCCGCGAAGGCCGCCGACCTCGCCCGCTTCGGCGACCGTTTCGCCCGCGACCTCGCCGCCGGCGCGTCGGACCACCCGGTGCTGCGGGCCGTCGTCCACGCGGTGCGGGAGTGGGACATCGACCCCGGGCTGTTCCCGCCCTTCTTCGCGTCGATGACCATGGACCTCACCGTCGACGCCTACGCCACGTGGGAGGACCTGCTCGGCTACGTCCACGGCTCCGCGGCGGTGATCGGCCTGCAGATGCTCCCGATCCTCGGGGTGACCGGCCCGGACGCCGCCCTGGCTCGGTCGGGGGCGCGCGACCTCGGGGTCGCCTTCCAGCTCGCCAACTTCTGCCGCGACGTCGGGGAGGACCTCGAGCGCGGCCGGGTGTACCTGCCCGAGGCCGACCTGGCCCGCTTCGGCCTGACCCGGGCCGACCTCGAGCGGCGGGTCGTCGACGGCCGGGTCCGGGCGCTGCTGGCGTTCGAGGTCGCCCGGGTGCACACGCTGCGCGACTCCGCCGCCCGCGGGATCGCGATGCTCGACCCGGTCAGCCGGCCCTGCATCGCGGCCGCGCTCGCCCTCTACTGCGGGATCGCCGACCGGGTGGTGGCGATCGACTTCCAGGTGTTCGACGTCCGCGCGACGGTCGGGCTGCGCACCCGCCTCGGCGTGGCCGGCCACGCGCTGGCCGAGCGGCGCCGCGCCGAGCGGCGGGCCGTCTCGTGGCGGGCGGTGGCACAGCCGACCACCCGCTGAACCGGCTGCGTCGAGTCGCCGGGTCGCCCCGCCGGCGTCCTGTCGGACCTCCGGTCCACGCTCTCCCCCAGATGCCCGCCGGTGCCACCGACGGACCACCGCAGCGGACGGGGATCCCCATGACGACGACCACCGACACCGCCCTCCGCGCCCGATTCACCGACCCCGCCGACCCGGCCGACCCGGCGGCCCGCCCGACCGCGCCGGTGCCCGCAGCGGCGGCGGCGACGGCGGCAGCGACGGCCGAGCTCGTGCCGCGCGGTGCGTTCGACCTGGCCCGGTCGATCGGGTTCGGCTTCGGCCAGCGCGAGGCCCGGGCGGGTGACGTCCTGCGGCTCGGGTTCGTGCTCGAGGCGACCGGGACGCCGGTGGCGGTGGCCGTCCGGCAGGACGTCACGGGGACGCTGCACCTCGAGGTCAGGACCACCGCTCCGGCCGCCGACGCCGATGCGGTCGCCCGGCAGGTCGCCCGGGTGCTGTCCGTGGACGTCGACGCCACCGGCTGGGACGACCTCGCCCGCGACGCCGGGCCGGGGAGCCTGCTCGGGAGGCTCCGCGCCGCGCAGCCGGGCCTGCGGCCCCCGCTGTTCCACTCCGCCTACGAGGCCGCGGCGTGGTCGGTGCTCTCGGCGCGGCGGCCGCACCAGCCGATGGCGGCGCTGCGCGAGCGGCTGTCCCGGGCCCACGGGACGGTGCTCGCGGTCGCCGGCGAGGAGGTCGCGGTCTTCCCGACCCCGGCGCAGCTCCTGGCGCTCGAGTCGTTCCCGTCGCTGCCCCGGATCAAGCTGGACCGCCTCCACGGCGTCGCCCGGGCGGCGCTGGCCGGGGAGCTCGACACGGCCGCGCTGCGCGCGCTCGACCCGGCCGAGGCTCTCGTGCGGCTGCGGCGTCTGGACGGGGTCGGCCCGTTCTACGCGGAGCTCGTGGTGGTCCGCGCCCTCGGGCACACCGACGTCGTCCCCACGGTGGAGCCGACCGTCCTCGAGCTCGCGGGCCGGCTCACGGGTGCCCCCGGGCCGCTCACCGTGGCCGCGTACACGGAGCTCGCGGAGGCCTGGCGTCCGTGGCGGACGTGGGCGAGCGTGGCGCTGCGAGCCGCCGGCCCGACGCTGCTGGAGTCCCTCCCGGCCGGGGACGCCCCGCCGGGCCCCGACTCGGCCGACCGGCCGGGAGCCGACCATGGCTGACGCGGGCGGTCCGGACCTCGGCGGGCTCGAGGCCGCCGTCCGGGACCTGGACGGGACCGTCCTCGACGGCCGGGCGAAGGCCCTGCCGCCGGCGGCGACCGGGCTCACGGTCGCGGCGTACCTGGCGTCCCGCCCGACGCTGGCCGACCTGCCCACCCCGCTCCTGACCCTCGACGCCGGCCGGCTCGCGCACAACACCGCGGCGATGGCGGGCTGGTGCGCGGCACACGGGGTGGACCTGTGCCCGCACGGCAAGACCACGATGGCACCCGCGCTCTGGCTCGCCCAGCTCCACGCCGGCGCCTGGGGGATCACCGTCGCGAACGAGTTCCAGCTCCGGGTGGCGCGGTCGTTCGGCGTCCCGCGGGTGCACGTCGCCAACAGCCTGCTCCGCCCAAGCGGCGTCCGGTGGCTCGCCGCCGAGCTCGCCCGCGACCCGGCTTGGCAGGTGTCCAGCTGGGTCGACTCCGTCGAGGCCGTCGGCCAGGTCTCGGCCGCCCTGGCGCACCCGCCGGCGGCCGCCGGGACCGGCGGGGTCCGGCTCGCGGTCAGCGTCGAGCTCGGCGCGCCCGACGCCCGGACGGGTGCCCGGAGCGTCGCCGGGGCCCTGGAGGTGGCGGCCGCGGTCCGGGCCGCGCCCGGCCTCCGCCTCGTCGGGGTCGCCGGGTACGAGGGCGCCGTCGTCCACGCGGGTGAGCCGGCGGTTCCCGCCGTCGACCGCTACCTGCACGCGCTGGCCGAGCTCCACCGGCGTCTCGAGGGGTCCTACGAGACGACACCCGGGGAGGCGGCCCTCGTCACGGTCGGGGGCAGCGCCTGGTTCGACCGTGTCGTCGAGCACCTCGCCCCGCTGGCCGACCCGGCCGGCCGGCGCGGCCGGCCGGTCCGGGTGCTGCTCCGGTCCGGGGCGTACGTGGTCCACGACGACGCGCACTACCGCGAGATCACCCCGTCGGTCCGCTCGGCGGGCCCGGAGCTGCGGTCGGCGATGCACGGCTGGGCCCGGGTGCTGTCGCGTCCCGAGCCCGGGCTGGCGATCCTGGACGCCGGCCGGCGGGACCTGCCCTTCGACCAGGACCTGCCGATCCCGCAGCTCGTGCGGGGCGCGCCGAGGGCGGTCAGCGGCCCGGTCGGCGGCGGGGCCGGCTCCGGAAACGGGACCGGGGTGGCCCTCACGGACGTCCGGGTCACCGCGCTGGACGACCAGCACGCCTACGTCGCGCTGCCGCCGAACGCCCCGGTCCGGGTCGGCGACGTCGTCCGGCTCGGGCTCTCCCACCCGTGCACCGCGTTCGACAAGTGGACGCTGATCCCCGTCCTCGATGACGTGGACACGGACCGCCCGGCGGTGGTCGGGCTGGTGCGGACCTTCTTCTGAGCGACCCGGACGGACAGGACCGGGCTCGCGCCTGGTCGATCCGGCGCGGTCACGAAGGCCGCGGGACGGGAGTGCGGTGGGCAGCGGGGCGGGTCAGAACGCGAGGGCCTGCGCCCGGCGCCTGACCTCGGTGCCCCGGTTCTCGCGGAGCGCCGAGATCGGCGAACCGGGCAGCGTGTCCTCGGGGGTGAACAGCCAGGTGATGGCCTCGGGGATCGAGTAGCCGTTGTCGGCCAGGACGGTCAGCGTCCCCGGCAGGCCCTTCACGACCCGCTGGTCGGCGACGAAGGCCGTCGGCACGCTGAGCACCCGGCGCTCGCCACGGCGGATCGCGGCCAGCTGGCCCTCGCGGAGGTACTGGCGGACGCGCAGCACGTCGACGTCGAGTGCGGTGGCGATGTCGGGCAGCGTCGACCACTCGCCGACCAGGGCCTCCAGCTCCACGGTCGACCCGCTCGATCCGGTCGACCCGTCGCCGACCGTGCCCTCGGCCCCGGCCCCGGCCCCGGCGCTGTCCGAGTCGGCGAAGCCGGCCGAGCCGGCCGAGCCGACCGAGCTGGCCGGGCCGGCCGACCCGACCGAGCGCTTCGACGCGCCGTCCGCGGTGTCCGTCAGGTCGTCCGCAGCCCGGGTCGCCGAGGCGTCCACCGGGGCCGTGGCCCCGGTCGGGGCGGTCGTCGAGGGTCCGGCCGCGGCCTCCGTGAGGTCCGGGTCGGTCGTGGTCGCGGTCTGCTCGGTCACGACGGCCAGCGTAGGAGGCCGGACCCGTCACCTGCCCGGCCGGCGGTCGACCACTCCGTCGGGCTCGGGGCCGGGTCGCACCCGCCCGGGCCGCACCGGGAACGGGTGGGGGTGCGCGGTCCCGGGGGTCCGTGGTCCACCCCGCGGATCCGGAGCCGGGCCCGCGGATCCGGGGCCGGCGCCGCGGATCCGGGGCCGGGCCGGGAGGATCGGGGGGTGACGACGCGGGACGAGGTGGACGTGGTCGTCGCCGGCGGCGGCCCGGCGGGCCGGGCGCTGGCCGCCGAGCTGGCCGTGCGCGGGGTCACCGTGCTGCTCGCCGACCCGACCCCCGACCGGCCGTGGCGGCCCACCCACTGCGGCTGGCTCGACGAGCTCGTGGCGGCTCCCGGCTTCGACCCCGACCGGTCGGTCCGCCGGCACCTGCCGCACCCCGTGGTGCGCGACCGCCACGGCCGGCAGACGCCGCTCGAGCGCGCCTACGTCCTGCTCGACCCCGCCGGCGCACCGGCGGTCCTGCGCGACCGGGCCCACCGGACGGGCCGCTGCACCGAGGTCGCCGGCCGGGTCGCTGCACCGAGGTCGCCGGCCGGGTCCGGCGACCGGCCGACGCCCGATGCCGCCGACCGCCTGACGGTGGCCGTCGGCGGGGACGAGGTCGCGGCCCGCGCGGTCGTGGACGCCGGCGGCGCGGGGAGCACCCTGACCGCCGGCGGTCAGAAGCCTGCGTCGGACGCCCGGGTCTGGCAGTGGGCGGCCGGGCTCGTGGGCGCGGTCGAGCCCGCCCCGGTCCCCCCGGGCGGGGCCGTGGTCATGGACTGGTCGGGCGGGCTGCCGCTGCCGGGGGAGCCGGCGGGCATCCCCCGCAGCTTCGGCTACGTCCTGGACCTCGGCGGGGGGCAGTACCTGGTCGAGGAGACCGTCCTGGCCGGCCCCCGGGTGGTCGGCGTCCTGCGGGCCCTGCGCGCGCGCCTCGCCCGCCGCCTCGCCGAGCAGGGGCTCACCGTCGCCGCGGACGCGACCCCGGAGCACGTCGCGATCCCCCTCGACGTCGGGATCCGGCGGGCCCACGGCGGGATCCTGCCGGTCGGGGTCGCCGCCGGGACGGTCCACCCCGCGAGCGGCTACTCCGTCACCACGGCGCTGCGGACGGCACCC
>CAXSIB010000038.1:12509-13712 GCA_964237095.1 uncultured Actinomycetales bacterium | reverse complement strand
GCGAGGTCCCGCAGGTTCGAGGTGAACCCGCCGTGGAAGCTCGGGGAGAATGTGAAGGTGCTGAACAGCTCGCTCGGGCTCTTGGTCGAGGCGATCAGCACCCAGGCCACCGGGAGCAGGCAGTACAGCGCGCCGATCAGGAGGATCAGCGTGGGCACGGTCTTCGCCCGGGTCAGCGCGCCGACCTGGTGGCGCATGCTGCCGCCGCCGGCGCGGGACGTCGCGGGCCGCGCCAGGACCGCGCTCACCGGTCCTCCCCGAACGCTCGGCGCTGCAGGAACTGGAGCATTCCGAACGAGACGACCAGGGTGAGGACGGCGATGATGACCGACGTCGCGGCCGCCGACTCGAGGTCGTTGTTCACGAAGGCGTCGGTGTACACCTTCATCAGCGGCATCCAGTCCGAGGAGATCGCGTTGGTGAGCGGGCGCAGCGTGGTCGGCTCGTTGAACACCTGGAGGGTCGAGATCATCGAGAAGACGAAGGTCATGACCAGCGCCGGGGTCAGCAGCGGGATCTTGATCCGCGTCGCGACCTGGAACTCCGTGCAGCCGTCGATGCGGGCGGCCTCGTAGAGGTCGCGGGGGATGGCCTGCAGGGAGGTGTACATGACGATCATGTTGAAGCCGATGCCGCCCCAGATCGCGATGTTGGCGACCGAGAAGAAGATCGAGTGCAGCCCGAAGAAGTTGGGCGGAGACAGCCCGACCGCGGAGACGGTCGCCCGGATCGGACTGACCCCCGGCAGGTAGAGGAAGCCCCAGAGCAGGGTGGCGATGACCCCGGGGACTGCGTAGGGCAGGAAGATCGTGATCCGGGAGAAGCTGCTGAAGCGGGCCAGGTTCGAGTCCAGCAGCAGCGCGAACAGCAGGGCTGCGATCAGCATCGTCGGGACGACGATGATCCCGTAGATCAGCATCCGCACGAGGCTCGACCACAGCGCCCCGTCGGCGAGGGCGCTCCGGTAGTTGGCCAGCCCGACGAACGTCTCGTGCTGGATGCCGATCCCGATGCCGCTGATCCGGGTGCCCTCGAGGCTGAGGTAGATCGCGTACCCGATCGGGACGAGTAGGAACCCGATGAAGAACACCGCGGCGGGGACGAGGAAGTAGTACGGGGTCCCGCCGGCGCGCCCGACACGGGCGCGCCGGCGGGGTACGGCTGCAGTCGACATGGACAGTCCTGGGTGCTGGGGCGGGTGGG
>CAXSIB010000038.1:0-12409 GCA_964237095.1 uncultured Actinomycetales bacterium | reverse complement strand
CGGCGGGGTACGGCTGCAGTCGACATGGACAGTCCTGGGTGCTGGGGCGGGTGGGCGGTCGAGGCCACGGGCTCAGGCGGTGGTGACGGTGTACCCGAGGTGCTTCATGTCCGCCACCGTGGCGGCCTGCACCGCGGCCAGCGCCCCCGAGAACGGCTTCTTCGTGGAGATGGCCTTGCCGAAGGCGTCGGTGTAGGAGTTGTACGTCACGTTGACGTCCGGTCCCCAGGTGAACCCGCGGGCACCCTTGCCGAACGCCTGCGCGACCGCGAAGTAGTCCTTCTGGTTCGGCATGAAGACCGGGGCCTTGGCCAGCTCCGGCGAGGACTGCCCGCCGAGGGAGGCCGGGTACAGCCCGCCGATCGAGATGAGGGCGTCGACGGACTCGGTGCTGGTGTTCAGCCAGGTGAGGAACTCGATGGCCTCGGCGCGGTGCTTGGTCTTCGTGCTGATCGCGTCGGACGAACCGCCCCAGAAGCCGGTCGCGTTCGCGCCCGCCGTCCACTGCGGCATCGGCGCGAGCTGCCACTTGCCCTTGGTCGACGGGGCGACGCCCTCGAGCACGCCGGCGCCCCAGACCGCGGACGGCCAGGCGAGCAGCGTCCCGTTGCTCATGGCGCTGTTCCACTGCGGGGTGTACATCGGCTGGCCCTGCACGACGCCGGAGCTGACGAGGCCGCTCCAGTAGTCGCTCACCTTGGAGGTCGCGGCGTCGTTGATGGCCACCGTCCAGTCGCTGCCCTTGTTCGTCCACCACTGGGCGCCGGCCTGCTCGGACAGCCCGGCGAACCAACCCGGGTCACCCGAGGAGAACGTGGTCAGGTAGCGCTTGGCGTCCTTCTGGTGCAGCTCCTTGGCGGTCGACGCGAACTCGTCCCACGTCGTCGGGACGGTGAGGCCGTACTGCTTGAAGAGGTCGACCCGGTAGAACAGGCCCATCGGCGCGACGTCCTGGGGCATCCCGTAGGGCTTGCCGCCGAAGCTCACGAGGTCCCAGGCGGACTGGGAGTACTTGCCCTTGACGGCCGTGTACAGGTCGGTCAGGTCCGAGGCCGCACCGGCGGCGACGTAGACGGGCAGCGACTGGTACTCGGCGTGGAAGATGTCGGGGGCGTTGCCGGCCTTGGTCGCGGTCAGGACCTTGGCGACCTGTGGGTCGCCCTGGGCCACGTTGCTGACCGAGACCTGGATCTCCGGGTGCGCCTTGTTCCAGATGGCCACGACCTGGCTGAGGTTGGTCGCCCAGGACCACATGGTCAGCTTGACGTTCCCGGTGGCCTTCGCCTGGGAGACGGCGGGTGCGGCGGTGCTCGGGGTGCTGGACGAGGAGCACCCCGCCACGAGGCCGCCGAGGCCGGCGGCGGACGCGGCCAGCAGCGAGCGGCGACGGATCGGACGGTCGACCACGGGATCTCCTCGTTGAGAGAGTGCGGGGCCCAGCGCTCGGGTCGAGGCTGGGAGCGTGCACAGCGTGCGCTCGCGCCGCGGGGGTGTCAAGGGCGGGCCGGGATCACCAGTCCGGTCTGGTCTCGTGGTGCATCGGCCGTGGTGGCTGGTCCCGGTCCGGGGGCCGAGCGTGCGAGGGTGGGTGAACGGTCCCAGCACGGTGCGACCGGGACGGTCGAGGAGGGTCGATGGCGGACGACGGCGCTGCGGCGGGCGGACACCGGTCGACGGCGGCCCGGCGGCCGCTGCCCCAGCACGGGCCGGGGCTGCTGTTCGGCGGTGACTACAACCCGGAGCAGTGGCCCGAGGAGGTGTGGGCCGAGGACCTCCGCCTGATGGTCGAGGCCGGCGTCACGATGATCACGGTCGGGGTCTTCTCGTGGGCCCGGCTCGAGCCCGCGGAGGGGGAGTACGACGTCGGCTGGCTCGACCGCGTGATCGACGGGCTGCACGGCGCCGGGATCGCGGTCGACCTGGCCACCCCGAGCGCCGGGCTGCCGCCGTGGCTCAGCCACACCTACCCGGAGAGCCTTCCGGTGACCGCCGAGGGTGTCCGTCTCGGCTACGGCGCCCGCGAGTCGTTCTGCCCGAGCAGCCCCGCGTACCGGAGGGCCGCGGCCCGCCTCGCCGACGTCCTGGGGCGCCGCTACACCCGCCACCCGGGCGTCGTGATGTGGCATGTCGGCAACGAGTTCGGGGCCCACGTCGGCGGCTGCCACTGCCCGCAGAGCGCGGCGTCGTTCCGGCGCTGGCTGGCCGACCGGTACGGCGACGTCGAGAAGCTGAACGACGCCTGGGGGACCGCGTTCTGGAGCCAGCACTACCAGTCCTGGGCCGAGGTCACGACCCCGGTCCGGGCGCCGATGCCGGTGAACCCCGCGCAGCAGCTGGACTTCGCCCGCTTCACCTCGGACGAGTACCGCGCCTGCTACGAGGCCGAGCGCGACGTGCTGCGCGGGCACGACCCGGTCCGGCCGATCACGACGAACCTGATGCTGAGCAACTGCAAGCACCTGGACTACTGGTCGTGGGCCGACTCCGTCGACGTCGTCGCGAACGACCACTACCTGATCGCGGAGTCCGCGGTCCGCCACATCGACCTCGCCCTGGCCGCCGACCTGTCCCGCTCGCTGCACGGCGGGCGGCCGTGGATCCTCATGGAGCACTCGACGTCCGCGGTCAACTGGCAGCCGCGGAACATCGCGAAGGTCCCCGGGGAGATGCGGCGCAACGCCCTCGCGCACGTCGCCCGCGGCTCGGAGGGAGCCCTGTTCTTCCAGTGGCGCGCCTCCCGGCGCGGCGCCGAGCAGTTCCACTCCGCGATGCTGCCCCACGGGGGGACCGACACCCGGATCTGGCGGGAGGTGTGCGAGCTCGGGACCGACCTCGCCCGGCTCGGCCCGGTCCGCGGCTCGCGGGTGGCCGCCGACATCGCGCTCTACTGGGACTGGCAGTCGTGGTGGGCGACCGAGCTGGAGTACCGCCCGGTCGCGGACCTCTCCTACCTCGAGCGCGTCCTGACCACCTACACCGCGCTGTGGAACGACGGGCACACCGTCGACGTCGTCGGCCCGGCGGGGGACCTGGCCGGCTACCGCGTGCTGGTCGTGCCGAGTGCCTTCCTGCTGCGCCGGGAGACCGCCGACCGCGTCGCCGCCTGGGTGGCCGCCGGTGGGCAGCTGCTCGTGTGCTTCTTCTCCGGGATCGTCGACGAGAGCGTGGCGATCCACCCGGAGGGCTTCCCCGGGCTGCTCCAGGCGCTGCTCGGGTTGCGGGTCGAGGAGTTCCACCCGCTGCCGGCCGGCGAGCAGGTGCCCCTGGACGACGGGTCGGTGGCCGACCTGTGGTCCGAGGCGGTCGTCACCGGCACCGCCGAGGTCGTGGCGCGCTTCGCCGGGGGGCCCGACGAGGGCCAGCCCGCGCTGACCCGCAACCGCGTCGGTGCCGGGACCGCCTGGTACCTGGCCACGCGGCTCGATCCCGAGCACCTGCGGGGCGTCACGCGCCGGGTGCTCGCCGGCGCCGGCATCACCCGGCGGCCCGACCGGCCCGACGGCGTCGAGGTGGTCCGTCGCCGCAACGACGAGCAGCAGTTCACGTTCGTGCTGAACCACACCTCCGAACCGGTCACCCTCGACGAGGCGGGAACCGACCTGCTCACCGGGTCGACCGCCACCGCGACGACCGTCCCCGCCGGCGGCGTGGCCGTCCTGGCGACCCCGCTGCCCCGCGAGATCCACGACCCCGACACCGCCGACGCGGTCACCACCGCCCCTCGAGAGGACGTCCCCCGATGAGCCCGACCGTGCCCTCCGCCCGCCGTCGCATGCTGGTGACCGGCTCCACCGAGGGGATCGGGGCCGGGATCGCCGCGGCACTCGAGGTCGCCGGCGTCGAGGTGGTCCGCCATGCCCGCAACGAGGAGCGGGCCGCCCAGCTCCGGGCGTCGACCCCCGGGGTCGGGGACGTGGTGGTCGGCGACCTCGGCTCGCTGGACTCCACCCGCGACCTGGCCCGCCGGATCGCCGCCGCCGGGCCCTTCGACGTGGTGGTCCACAACGCGGGCTGGTCCCCGCCCGGCCCGGACCGGCCGCTGACCGCCGACGGGATCGAGCAGACCTTCCAGGTCAACGCGCTGAGCGTCTACGTCCTGCTCGCGTCGACCCCGCTGCCGCCGCGGGTGGTCCTCGTGAGCTCCGACTCGATCACCCGGGCGACCCTCGATCCGGACGATCTCCAGCACCGGCAAGGATGGACGCCGCCGGCGGCCTACGCCGACTCCAAGCTGGCGGGCACCGCGATCGTCTTCGCGCTCGCGCGCCGGCGGCCGGACGTCCTCGCGACCGCCGCCCACCCGGGCTGGGTGCAGACGAAGATGAGCGCCGGATCGGCGGCCCCGCTGAGCATCGAGCAGGGCGCGGACACCCCGACCTGGCTGGCGACCTCCGACGACCCGGAGGCGCTGGTGTCCGGCGCCTTCTACGTCGACCGCGCGCGCACCGTGCTGAACCCGCAGGCCGCCGACGAGTCGCTCCAGGAGCGGCTGCTCCAGGTCTGCGCCGACCTGACGGGGATCACCTTCCCGGGCTGAGCGGCCGGACGACAGCTGAGTGGTCCGACGACAGGAGAGGACGACGTGGGCAGCGGCGACACGGAGACCGGTGAGGTGGTCGTGGACCTGGCCGACGGCTGGACCGTCCGGCGGGAGGACGAGCCGGCCGGGCCGGGGGAGTCGGGAGCCGCGGCGGTGACCGTCCCGCACACCGTCGTCCCCCTCTCCTGGCACGCCTGGGACCCCGCCACCTGGGAGCACCGCTGGGTGTACGAACGGGAGCTCGCCCTGCCCGCGCGCCTCGACGCCGAGGAGCCGGGCCGGTGGTGGCTGAAGCTGGACGGCGTCACCAGCGCGGTCGAGGTCACCGTCGACGGCGTGCCGGTCGGCTCCCGGCTCGGGGCGTACCTGCCCAGCCGCTTCGACGTCACCGACCGCCTCACGGACCGGACGGGCGCGCTGCGGGTCGTGGTCGACGCCCGCGCCACCGTCGACACCCCTCCGAACGACGTCGAGCTGGGCAGCAGCGTCGTGGACTACTGGCAGCCCGGCGGGATCTACCGCGCCGTGCGGCTGCGCCGGGTCCCCGTCACCCGCATCGCCGACGTGGTCGTCCGTCCCGTCGACGTCCTCGACCCCGCGCGCCGCCGCCTCGACGTGGTCGTCACCACCGACGGTCCGCTCGCCACGGGGACCACCACCCGCGTCGAGCTGCTCGACGCCGCGGGCGAGCACCTGCTCGCGGTCGCCGAGCTCCCTGCCACCGCAGGAGATCAGCGCTTCACCCTCCACGGACTGGCGGCGGTGTGCCTGTGGGACGTCGACGACCCGGCGCTGTACACGGTCCGGGTCTCACTCGTCCGCGACGGGGTCCCGGTGCACACCCGCCACGTCCGCACGGGCTTCCGGGAGGCGGTGTTCGGGCGCGACGGGTTCCGGCTCAACGGGCGGCGGCTCACCCTGCGCGGGGCCAATCGCCACCAGCTGTTCCCGTGGGCCGGGTTCGCGCTGGGCGACCGCGCGCAGCGCCGCGACGCCCGGATCCTGCGGGAGGAGCTGAACTGCGTGATGGTCCGCTGCTCCCACTACCCGCCGTCGGCCGCGTTCCTCGACGCCTGCGACGAGCTGGGGCTGCTCGTCTGGGAGGAGGCGCCCGGCTGGCAGCACCTCGGCGGGCCGGCGTGGCGCGAGCGGGCGTGCCGCGACGTCGAGGAGATGGTCCGCCGCGACCGCCACCGCCCGTCGGTCGTCGTGTGGGGGGTCCGGCTCAACGAGATGCCCGACGACCGCACGCTCTGGTCACGCACGGAGGAGATCGCGAAGCGCCTCGACCCGACCCGGGCGACGTCGGGCTCGATGCACGAGGGCACCCGGGACTCCGTCGACTTCCAGCACGACGTCTTCGCCTACGACGACTACTCGACCGAGACGTTCGCGACCCCGACCGGCGGCGAGGACCGGCGCCCGGTGCTGCTCCCGCCGCGCGAGCCGTGGCCCTACCTGCTCGCCGAGGCCGTGTCCCAGCGGTCGAGCCCGACCGGGCACTACCGGCGGACGGACCCGTCGGCGGTGCTTGAGCACCAGGCGCTGGACTACGCGGCCGCGTTCGACGCGGTGGCCGCGGACGACCGCTACGCCGGGCTGCTCGCGTGGGTCGGCTTCGACTACCAGACGGCCTTCCCGGGCGAGAGCGGCGTGAAGTTCTGCGGGCTGGCCGACACCTTCCGGATCCTGAAGCCCGGCGCCGCCTTCCACCGCAGCCAGGTCGACCCGGCCGTCCGTCCGGTCCTCGAGCCGGCCTTCGGCTGGGGTTCCGGTCCGGGCGCGCAGGTCGGTCCGGGCGCCGGCGCGGTGGTGGGCGCGAACGTCGACCGCATCGAGGCCCACGTCGGCGGTGAGCTCCACGCGGTCGCCCTCCCGGACCACGCGGGCTTCCCGCACCTCGCCCACCCGCCGTTCCGCCTCGATCTCCCGGCCGGGGGCGACCCGCTGCCGGACCTGCGGCTGGACGGGTACCTCGGCGGCGAGCTCGTCATCTCCCGGTCCTTCGGCGGCGATCCGGCGGCGGACCGGCTCGATCTCCGGGCCGACGACGCAGAGCTGGTCGCGGACGGGGTGGACGCCACCCGGGTCGTCGTCGGGACGGTCGACCGCCACGGCAACCCCCGCCTCCACGCGGCCGGCACCGTCAGCCTGAGCGTCGACGGACCGGCCTCGCTGGTCGGCCCGGACACCCTCGACCTGGCCGAGTTCGGCGGGTCGGCGGCGGTGTGGGTGCGGACGCGACCCGGACAGGCCGGCCGGGTCACCGTGCGCGCCACCCGCGGCGGGCAGACCGCCGAGTGCCAGCTGGTGGTCCGACCGGACGGCAGCCGGCCCGGCGACCTCGGGTGAGGTGGCCGGGCCGGCTGCGGGCGGAGCGGATCGGGTAGGGCGGGTCGGGCCGGTCAGGCCGCGGCGGCCGCGGGCAGCTCGGCGCGGGTCCAGACGTTGTCGAACTCCATGCCCGACCGCTTGAACAGCTGCGTCACCGGGCACCGGCGCTCGGTCTCGGAGACCAGCTGGGCGAACTGCTCGTCGGAGGCGTCGGTCTGCACCGTCGCGCGCACGGTGACCTTCTCGAAGTTGGCGTTGCCCTCCTCGCCGCCCACCAGCACGGCGGTGTCGAGGTCCCCGGTGATGTCGAACGAGAAGTCGCCCAGGCTGACCCCGAGGGCCTTCGCGACGAGCGCGGCGGTCACCTGGTTGCACGAGGTGAGTGAGCCGAGCGCGTAGAAGAGCGGGCTCGGGGCCTTGTCGTGGCCGCCGAACGCGGGGTAGGCGTCGGCCTCGAACACGTGGCCGGCGGTGCCCTCGGCTTCGAGCCGCTGGGCGACGCCGCTGCCGCTGGCGTGCAGGACGAACGGGACGACGCTGGCCTTCAGACGGGATTCCACGGGGTGCACCTCTCGACGATCGGTCGCTGACTACCCCGTTCGCAGCAACGGTGTCCGCGCCGCTGTTCCCGCCGGGGCGTCCGACCGGTGGCGCGTCCATGATCTGGACGGTGCTGCGACTCGACGGGCCGGACAGGCGGCGGGACGATCGGGTGTGATCGTCATCGTCGTCAAGTTCCCCGTCCGCCCCGACCGCGCCGAGGACTGGATGTCGGTGGTCGCCGACTTCACCGCAGCGACCCGCGCCGAGCCGGGCAACGTCTTCTTCGAGTGGTCGCGCAGCATCGAGGACCCGACCGAGTTCGTCCTCGTCGAGGCGTTCGCGGACGCCGACGCCGGTGCCGCCCACGTCCGGTCCGAGCACTTCACGGCCGCCATGGCGACCATGGCGCCCGAGGTGACCGACGTGCCGAAGATCGTCAGCGTCGAGGCGCCCGGCAGCGGCTGGGGCCGGATGGCCGAGCTCCAGCCGGTCGGGGCGGACGACTCCCCGGACCGCTGAGCACCTCGGCGGTCACGCGCCGTTGGACGGTTGGTGAGCTCGGACGGGACGGGCGTCGGTCCCGTACGTTCGGTGACGCCGCCGCCGGGCGGCACGACGAAGGGGTCGGTGGGACATGGCTCGTCAGCTGCTCGATCGTCATCGGGGCCGCCGGTGGAAGGGACGGGTCCGCCTGCTCGGCGGCATCCTCGCCGTCGGGGCGCTGAGCCCGCTCGCCCTCGCGGCTCCCGCCGCGCTGGCCGGCACCGCGCCGACCGGGATCTCGCCGGCCGGGATCGCGGCCACCGCCTCGGCGGGTGACGCCGCGTCCCCCACGTCGCACGCTGCCGTGACCGCCGCGGTGAGCAGGCCGGTCTACCGGGCGCTGGGCGACTCCTACGCCGCCGGGTACGCCCTGTCCGGGGCCGGCGGTTGTGCGCGGTCGACGAAGGCCTACCCGGTGCTGCTGTCGAGGACGACGCTGAAGCGGGACCGGCTGCAGTTCCGCGCCTGTTCCGGGGCGACCACCCGCCAGATCGCCGTCCACCAGCTCGGGGCGCCCGCCGCGGACCGGGCCGTCCGGGTCGTCACGGTCTCGGCCGGCGGCAACGATGTCGGGTTCGGTGCGATCGCGACCTGCAGCCCGAACGTGGCCGCGTGCGAGACCGCGATCGACCGGGGGCTCGCGCTGGAGGTGTCCGGCGCGGTCCGCCGCAACCTGGTCACGCTGCTGCTCGCGGTGCACACCGCGATGCCGAACGCGGCGGTCTACGCCCTGGACTACCCGATCGCCATCCAGCACACGAGGTCACAGGCGGGCTGCGACGCGCAGACCCGGCTGGCGATCGACCTGTTCGGGGCCAAGCTCGACCAGCTCAACGCCGGGCTGAACGCCGCGATCCACGGGGCGGTCGGGCAGATCGTCGCGGGCAACGCCCACCGGAAGCAGCCCATCCGGCTCCACGAGGTGCGGTCGGTGGTCGCCGCCTTCACCGGGCACGGCATGTGCGCGCCGAAGAACTGGATCGGCCGTCCCGACAGCACCAGCCCCCTGCACCCGACCGCGACCGGCCAGGCCCAGCTGGCGAAGGCGGTCCGCCGCGCGCTGTGACCCGGGGCTCAGGCCCCGTACTCCACCGGCAGCTCGCCGCGCGCCACGGCGGCGACCAGCGCGGCGTGGTCGGCCTCGGTCTGGTCGGCGTAGAGCCGGGCGAAGCGGGACAGCGCCACGTCGAGGCGGTCGGACTCCCCGGCGTACCCGGAGATCATCGACGCCCCCGACGTCCGGGCGTGGCCCTTGGCGAGCAGGTGCCCGACCACACCCGCGTAGTCGGTGAGCGCCGAACGCCCGATCGAGTCCAGCGCCACCGTCCCCTTCATGTTCCGGAACTGGCGCACGTAGTACTGCCGGCCGTCGACGGTCGTCCAGCCCAGCAGGGGATCGCTCACCGTCTGCAGCGCCTGCTGGTACTCCACGACCCGCTGCCCCTGGTGGGCGTGCCACGCCGAATCACCGTGGACGAACGGCGCGAGCACGGATCTCCTGGCCTGCTTGAGCTGCAGGAAGACCACGTCGTCGGGACTCGACCCCTCCAGCAGCGCCACGTACGCGCGCAGGCCGACGCTCCCGACCCCGACGACCTTGTGCGCGATGTCGACGAGGGTGTACCCGCCGAGCGCGCGCCGCCAGTGCGGGGCCAGCGTGGTCAGGTACTCGTCCAGCCCGGCGGCGACGAGGTCGTGCTCCGCCCCGCCCACGCGGGTGATCAGCGGCGGTTCCGCGATGATCCGGCGCCGGCCCTCGTGCTGCTCGGTGAACCGGGGCAGCGCGCGGTCGCTCGTGCGGTGCCGCGCGCGCCGCGCGGCCCGGTCGATCTCCCGGCGCAGCCCGCGCCCGCCGGACTCCTCGGCGAGGCGGTCGACGTCGATGCGTTCGTACGAGCGGGACAGCAGCGGCTCGTCGGCGAGGTGGCGGACCTCCGCGCGGTAGGCGGCGACGCAGCCGGCCACCGCCGACCCGCACGCGTCCTCACCCGCGCCGTTCTGCCGGCCGGCCACCCAGATGCTGGCGACGAGGCGGCGCAGGTCCCACTCCCAGCCGCCGGGGTGGGCCTCGTCGAAGTCGTTCAGGTCGAGGACGAGGTCCCGCTCGGGGGAGGCGTAGAAGCCGAAGTTGCCGAGGTGGGCGTCCCCGCAGATCACCGGCGTGATGCCGGTGGCCGGCACGTGGGCGACGTCCCAGGCCATGACGATCGCGGTCCCGCGCAGGAACCCGTACGGCGACCCGACCATCCGCCCGACCCGGATCGGGACCAGCTCCGGGAGGCGCCCCTCGTGCGACTCCCTGATCAGCGCGACCGGGTCGGGGCGGCCGTCGGGCACCGACCAGTCGCCGAGCGCGGACCGGGGGACCCGGTGCCGCAGGTCGCGGCCCATCCGGTACCGCTCGGCGCGGGCGGTCGGCCGCCGGCGCAGGGACGCGAACGCGGAGCTGTCGGCGTCGGCGAGCACGACGTGCCCGGTCGGTGGGCCCGCGCCGGTGTCGGACGCCTGCTGGGTCACGGTCGACACCCTCCCTCACCGGAGCGGCGGCCGCCGGATCGGCCGGCCCGAGCCGTCGCGCTGCGGCCATCGTGCCCCGGTCCGCGGACGGGTCGCGGAACAGCCGGAGGGGCCGCGACGGTTGACCTGTCGGTGGCGCCGAGCGGTGCCGCCACCACACGGGAGGAACACGCCATGACACGGGTCGTCGTCTACGGGGCCACCGGCAAGATCGGCCAGCGGATCGTCGCGGAGGCGCTGAGCCGCGGGCACGAGGTGGTGGCGGCCGTCCGTGACCCGGCGAAGGTGACCGAGACCTCCCCCCTGCTGACCGTCGTGACGACCGACCCGACCGACGCCTACCTGGTCACCCAGGTCTCGCGGGGCGCCGACGCGGTCGTCGGATCCCTCAACGGGGACGGCGAGTTCTTCAAGGCCTCGTCCCAGGCCCTCGTCGAGGGGCTGCGGCCGCTGCCCGGCGGACCCCGGCTCCTCTGGGTCGGGGGCGCGGGCAGCCTGCTGCTCCCGGACGGCACCCGCCTGGTCGACTCCGGCCAGATCCCGGCGGCGTGGGTGCCGCTCGTCCAGCACCAGATCGACGTCCTGGACTACTTCCGGACCTTCGACGACCTGCCCTGGACGTACATCAGCCCCGCCGCCACGATCGAGCCCGGCGGCCGTGAGCCGGGCGGCTACCGGCTCGGGGACGACCACCTCGTCGCCGACGCCGACGGCGTCAGCCGCATCACCTACGACGACTTCGCGGCGGCGGTCGTGGACGAGATCGAGACCCCGGCCCACGTCAACGCCCGCTTCACGCTCGGGTACTGAGGACGCTCGGGTACCGAGCACCCTCGAGGACCGAGGACGCTCGCGTACTGAGCCGGCCGCTCACCGCTCCGCGACGGTGAGGGTCATGCCCGCGGCGCGGAGCCGGTCGACCAGTGCACCGCCCATCGCGGCCGCCGGGGTCAGCACCCCGGCGGCCGCGGGCAGCCGGTCGCGGTCCAGGACGAGGCACAGCCCCGCCTCGGCGATCATCACCGCGGTCGCGGCGTAGCCGGGGTCGCCCCGGGCGGCGACCACCGCGACGTACCGCCGGCCGCCGGTGGTCCGCGTCGACAGCTCGACGCGGAAGCGGCCGGTCCGCCGCGCGCGCTCACCCGGCCCGCTCCCGGGCTCGGGCAGGACCCGGTCGACGACCGGCCGCAGGCGCCGCGACGACAGCGCCCGGACGCCGAGGCCGACGCCGCCGTTGACCAGGTGGGCGACCAGCGGCGCGGCCCGGCCGGAGCCGAACCCGATGACCTCCCGGTAGCGCAGGGAACGGCCGTAGGACCAGCCCGCCAGGGCGTTGCTGCGGCGCACGATCCGGGAGTTGAACGACGCCATCACGAACGGCCCGACCCAGCCGCCGAGGGCGTCGTCGCGGTGGACGGCCATCGTGCTCGAGTCCCGTCGCCGCCGGGCCTCGACGCCGCCCTCGGCCGCCGTCATCTGCGGGTCGCGGTCGGGCTCGCGATCGCGGTCCGGGCTGAGGGAGTACGCGTCGCGGATCAGCCGCCGGGCCTCGGGATCGCGGCGGGCGTCGTCGACGAGGCCGCGCGCGGAGTCGATCGTCCCGCCGCTGACCCCGCCGCGGGCGTCGGTCAGCACGTAGGTGGTGTCGGTGAGCCCGCCCGCGCCGTCCGCCCGGGCCCGCTCGTGCAGGAGCAGGACGCCGAGGTCGGACGGGACCGAGTCGAAGCCGCACGCGTGGACGATCCGGGCCCCGGTCGCGACGGCCGCCGCGTGGGCGGTGTCGATGCTCCGCCGGACGAAGGTCACCTCGCCGGTCAGGTCGGCGTAGTCGGTGCCCGCCGCGGCGCACGCCAGGACGAGCGGCAGCCCGTGCCGTGCGTACGGGCCGACCGTCGACACGACCACCCGCGTCCGCCCGGCCAGGTCCGCGAG
>CAXSIB010000037.1:0-13732 GCA_964237095.1 uncultured Actinomycetales bacterium | reverse complement strand
CCCGCCGGGCCGGTCGCGACGCGGCCGTGGCGCCGCCGGCGGTGGGCGGCCGGACCGCCGCGCTGGTCATGCGCCGTCACTGGTCATAGTGGACCCACTTCTTCTGGCCGATGAACTGGATGACGGTGATCGCCATGATGAAGACGAAGAGCACCCAGGCGATCGCCGACGCGAGACCGAGCTTGTAGAACTGGAAGCCCTGCTCGTAGAGGTACAGCACCATCGTGGTGGTGGAGTTGCCGGGGCCGCCGCCGGTGAGGACGTAGGCCTGGGCGAACACCTGGAACGACGAGATGAGCGTGAGCACCACCGCGAAGAAGATCGACGGGGTGAGCAGCGGGAGCACGACCCGGAAGAACCGGGACCAGGTGCTGGCGCCGTCGATCGCCGCGGCCTCGGTGAGGCTCTGCGGCACCGCGTCCAGCGCGGCCGAGAACACCAGCATGTTGTACCCGAAGCCCTGCCAGATCGACAGCAGGACCACCGCGGGCATCGACCAGGTGGTCGACCCGAGGAAGTTCGGCGTCTGGTGGTGGAACCAGGTCTGGGACAGGGAGTCGACCAGGCCGTTGGGGGACAGCACGAGGCTGAAGATCGCCGCGTTCGCGACCACCGGGGTGACCGCCGGGATGAAGAACAGCGTCCGGTAGAAGCGGCGGCCCTTGATCCGCGGGCCGATCCAGACCGCGATCGACAGCGCCAGGACGATGTTCAGGGGCACGTAGAGGACGACGAACAGCAAGGTGTTCAGCACCGCCGCGTGGAACTCGCGGTTGGTCACCAGGGTGCGGTAGTTCGCCGCGCCGGTGAAGTGGTGGGACCCGATCACCGGCCAGTTGAAGAAGCTGAGCAGCAGCGAGGCCACGATCGGGAACGCGGTGAACGTGAGCAGCCCGACCAGGCTCGGGGCGAGGAACCCGATCGCCGGCCGGCCGTCCCCGCGCCGGCGGCCGCCCCGGTCTCCGCGACCGGTCCGCACCGCCGTGCTCTCCGCGGCGACGGCGCCCTGGATGCTCACCGGGATGGCCACGGGTCTCCTCTTCTCGTGGACGGGCGGGGTGCCGGCCGGGATCTCCCGGACCGGCACCCCACGGACCGGCAGGGGCTCAGTTGCCGCTCTGGGCCTGCGCCTGGCTCAGCAGGTCGTCCACGCTCCCCTGGCCGTTGTAGACGGCCACGGCCTCCTTCGAGAACGCGGTGGCGACCTGCTGCCACGTGGCGGTCGTCTTGTAGGGGACCGCGTTCGCGAGCGCGGCGTCCATGATCGGCTTGACGTCCTGGGTCTTGTTGCCGGTGTACCAGGCGGTCTGCTGGGCCAGTCGCGCCGGGAACGCGCGGCCGGCGTCGCCGAGGTAGGTCTCCGCCTCCACCCCGGTCAGCACGCTGACCGCCTTGGCGGCGTCGGCCGGGGTCTTGCAGTCCTTCGTCACCCCGAAGCCCGAGCCGTCGCTCCAGGTCTGCGAGCCCGACGCGCCGGTCGGCATGGGGGCGATGCCGACCCCGAACTTCGACAGGGCACGGGCGTTGATGAGGTCCCACGGGCCGTCGAGGGTCATGTACGCGTTGCCGGCGAGGAACTGGTTCGCACTCGCCGACGAGGAGTTCGCGCTCGGGATCTGGGCCGCCACCTTCTCCTTGGTGACGAGGTCGGTGTAGAACTGCGCGCCGGTCTTCCAGGCGTCGTTGTCGACGTCGAGGGCGCCGGCGCTGTCCAGGGCCGACTTGCCGGAGGCGCTGAGCACCCACGGCAGCAGGCCGCCGATGTCGCTGCTCGCGAAGAAGCCGTACTTGGGCGCCTTGGTCAGCGCCTTGGCGTCGGCCAGGAACTCGTCGGTGGTCCAGCCGATGCCCGGGGCCTTGAGGCCGGCGGCCTTGAAGGCGTCCTTGTTGTAGAACATGACGTACGGGCCGTAGTCGTAGGGGAGCGCGACCTGGTGGCCGCCGAACTGCAGGCCCTTGAAGATGCTGGGCCCGAAGTCCGCGGCCTTGACCCCGAGCTGGGTCATGTAGTCGTCGAGGGGGATGAGCAGGTTGCCGAACTGCGGCGCCCGCTGGCCCTGCAGGCCGACGATGCACGGCGCCGTGCCGCTCGCCGCCTGGGTGGTCAGCTTCGTCCAGTAGTCGTTGAAGTCCGTCGTCTGGAACTGGATCGTGATGTTCGGGTACTTCGCGGTGACCAGGGCGCCGACGTGCTTCCAGGCCGCCACCTCCTCGTTCGAGCCCGACCACATGAACCAGGTCAGCGTGACCGGCTCGGCGCTGCCCGCCCCGCCGGACGCCGGGGCCGCCGCACTGGCGCTGGTACCGGTGCTCGCACCGGTGCCGGCGCTCGTGGTGGCCGGGGCGGCGGTGCCGCTGCTGCCGCAGGCCGCGAGCGCGGCGGCGGCCGTGGCCGCCGCCAGGACCTTGGTGAACCGGGTCGAGATCCGCATGGGTGCTCCTCGAGACGACGACGTTGTCCGCACCGGCCCCGATGGGCGGTGGCCGAGGCGCGGAGCGGGTGCGCCAGACCTCGGACGTCTGAGTGTGGTGAGCCGATTCGATCGTGTCAACCACCCCGCCGGTCCGGGCTCGGTCTCCGGTCCGGGCCCACAGATCGTCGCGGTGGCTCGGATCGGACCCGCCCGCCGGGGCCGGGCGTCGGTCGGTGCGCGGGGGAGCTTGTGGCCGCTGAGCCGGACGCACACAATGACCTCGGACGTTCGACGACTGCGGAGGCACCATGGCGAACACAGCGGTCATCACCGGCCTGACGGCGGCGGACATCCGCTTCCCCACCTCGGTGCAGCTCGACGGGTCCGACGCGATGAACGTGGACCCGGACTACTCCGTGGCCTACGTCGTCCTTCAGACCGATGACCCGGCCGCCCCGACCGGCCACGGGTTCACCTTCACCTGCGGCCGCGGGACGGAGATCGTGGTCGCCGCGGTGCACGCGATGGAACACCTGGTGGTGGGGACCCCGGTCGAGCGGCTGCGGACCGACATGGGCGGGTTCGCGCGCTCGCTCGTCGCCGACTCCCAGCTGCGGTGGCTGGGTCCGGAGAAGGGTGTCGTCGCCCTCGCGACGGCGGCGATCGTGAACGCCGCCTGGGACCTCTGGGCCAAGTGGGAGGGCAAGCCGGTCTGGAAGCTGCTCGTCGACCTCACCCCGGAGCAGGTGGTCGACCTCGTCGACTTCCGCTACATCTCCGATGCCCTCACCCCGGCCGAGGCGCTCGCGATCCTGACCGCGCGGGAGCCGGCCAAGGCGGGGGCGGAGGCGGCGCTGCGGGAGCGCGGCCCCCGGGCGTACACGACGTCGGCCGGCTGGCTCGGCTACAGCGACGAGAAGATGACGACGCTCCTGCGGGAGGCTGTCGCGGACGGCTTCGACCACCTGAAGCTCAAGGTGGGCGGAAGCGTCGAGGACGACGTCCGGCGCTGCATGATCGCTCGCGAGGTGATCGGTCCCGACCGCCGGCTCATGGTGGACGCCAACCAGGTCTGGGACGTCGGTCAGGCCATCGACTGGATGGCCGCCCTGGACCCGTTCGGGCTGTGGTGGATCGAGGAGCCGACCAGCCCGGACGACGTCCTGGGCCACGCGGCGATCGCGCGGGCGGTCGCGCCCGTCCGGGTGGCGACGGGCGAGCACGTGCAGAACCGGGTCGTCTTCAAGCAGCTCCTGCAAGCCGGCTCGCTGTCGATCCTCCAGATCGACGCCTGCCGGGTCGCGGGGGTCAACGAGGTGGTCGCGATCCTGCTCCTGGCCGCGAAGTTCGGCGTCCCGGTGTGCCCGCACGCCGGCGGCGTCGGCCTGTGCGAGCTGGTCGCCCACCTCGCCGCCTTCGACGCGATCGCCGTCGGCGGGGAGCAGCCCGACCGCGTCGTGGAGTACGTCGACCACCTGCACGAGCACTTCACCGAGCCGACCGTGGTCCGCGACGGGTGGTACACCCTTCCCGGCCAGCCCGGCTACGCGACCATGCGGGCGGAGTCCCGGGAGCGGTTCCGGTATCCCGACGGCGCCGCGTGGGCGGTGACCCCGTGACGACCGCCCCCATGGCGACCGACCCGGTGACCACCGACCCGGGCGCGGACCGGGCGCGGGTCGCGGAGTTCCGCGAGCAGCGGTTCGGCCTCTTCGTCCACTGGGGCCTGTACGCCCTGGCCGCCCGCCACGAGTGGGTCAAGAACCGCGAGCGGCTCACCGACGCCGACTACCAGCCGTACCTCGACCACTTCGACCCCGACCTCTACGACCCCCGGGTGTGGGCGGCCGAGGCGGCCGCCGCGGGGATGCGCTACACGGTGCTGACCACCAAGCACCACGAGGGGTTCGCGCTCTGGGACTCCGCGCTCACCGACTACTCCGTCGCGAGCACCCCCCACGGGAAGGACCTGGTCGGGCCGTTCGTCGACGCCTTCCGCGAGGCGGGCCTGGGCGTCGGCTTCTACCACTCCCTGATCGACTGGCACCACCCGGACTTCACCATCGACGGCGTCCACCCCCAGCGCGGCCTGCCCGCGGGAGAGGTGGCCGCCCGCAACGCCGGCCGGGACATGACCCGCTACCAGGCGTACCTGCACGGCCAGGTCCGCGAGCTGCTGACCCGCTACGGGACCATCGACACCGTCTGGTTCGACTTCTCCTACGACGACCCGGCGCACCAGCTGAACGGCCGCTGGGGTGGGAAGGGCGCCGCCGCCTGGCGCTCGGCGGACCTGCTCGCCCTCGTCCGCCGGCTCCAGCCGGGCGCCCTGGTCAACGACCGCCTCGCGATCCCGGGGGACTTCACCACGCCCGAGCAGTACCAGCCGTACGGCCCGATGCGCGTCGGCGGCGTCCCGGTGCTGTGGGAGGCGTGCCAGACCATCAACGGCAGCTGGGGGTACGACCGGGACAACCTCGACGCGAAGCCGGTCGACCTGCTCGTGCGAATGCTCGTCGACACGGTCTCCAAGGACGGCAACCTGCTGCTCAACGTCGGCCCGAACGGGCGCGGCGAGCTCGACCCCCAGGCGCTCGCCGCATTGCGTGGCATCGGGGCGTGGATGCGCCTGCACGGGCGGTCGATCCACGGGGCCGGCCCGAGCGCGTACACCCCGCCGCCGGACGTGCGCTACACCCAGCGCGGGGACCGCCTCTACGTGCACTGCTTCGCCTGGCCGTTCGGGTACCTGCACCTGCCGGGACTGGCGGGGAAGGTGCGCTACGCCCAGCTCCTCAACGACGCCTCGGAGATCCACCGGTCCGAGCTCGGTCCGGGGGCGACCGGCGAGCACACCCGACCGGGCGGCGTCCCCGCGGGCACGCTGTCCCTCCGGCTCCCGGTCCGCGCGCCCGACGTCGCCGTCCCCGTGATCGAGCTGTTCCTCGACGACGGCGCGAGGGACTGAGGTGTCCATCGACACCACCGGCACCACCGGCACCGACGGCACCGACGACGCCGTGGCGGACGCGCGCGCCACCGCCGACGCGGCCCGCGCGGAGATCCTCCGGCGGGTCGAGGCGGGCATCGCCGCCGGGCCGTTCCGCGCGGACTGGGAGTCGCTGCGGGCGGGGTACACCGTCCCGACGTGGTACGCCGACGCCAAGTTCGGCATCTTCGTGCACTGGGGCCCGTACTGCGTGCCCGGTTTCGCCAGCGAGTGGTACCCGCGGGAGATGTACCGGGCGGGCACCGAGGAGTTCGAGCACCACCGCCGGGTCCACGGACCGCAGGACCGGTTCGGCTACAAGGACTTCATCCCCGGTCTGACCGGTGTGCGGTTCGACCCGGCCGCGTGGGCCGCCCTGTTCCGCCGCGCCGGGGCCCAGTTCGTCGTCCCGGTCGCGGAGCACCACGACGGCTTCCCCATGTACGCCACCGACCTGACGCGTTGGAACGCCGCCCGGATGGGACCCGGCCGCGATGTCGTCGGGGAGCTGTCGGACGCCGTGCGGGCCCAGTCGATGATCGCCGGGGCGTCGAGCCACCGCGCCGAGCACTGGTGGTTCTTCAACGGCGGCATGCGGTTCGACTCCGACGTCCGGGACCCGGCGAACGCCGACCTCTACGGTCCGGCCCAGCGCGAGGAGGTCACGCCCACCGAGCAGTTCCTCGAGGACTGGCTCGCGCGGACCGTCGACCTCGTCGAGCACAACGACCCACAGCTCGTCTGGTTCGACTGGTGGATCGAGCAGGACGCCTTCCGGCCGTGGCTCGCCCGGTTCGCCGCCTGGTACTACAACCGCGCCATCGCCCGCAACCGGCCGGTGGCCATCAACTACAAGTTCGACGCGTTCGACCCCGGGACGGCGGTGTGGGACGTCGAGCGCGGGCAGAACGCCGGTATCCGGCCGATGCTGTGGCAGAACGACACGTCGGTCGCGGTGGCGTCGTGGGGCTGGATCGAGGGCCAGCGGTACAAGGACGCGCGCGACGTCCTCGGTGACCTGATGGACGTCGTGAGCAAGAACGGTGTGCTCCTGCTGAATGTCGGGCCGAAGCCGGACGGGTCGTTCGAGGCGGCGGAGGTCGACCTGCTGCACCGGATCGGCGACTGGCTGGCCGTCAACGGCGAGGCGGTCTACGGGACGCGGCCGTTCACCGTCGCCGGCGAGGGGCCGACCGAGGTCACCGACACGTTCCTCAGCGACGAGGCCCGGGTGTCCTTCACCGCCGCCGACATCCGGTTCACCACCCGCGGCGACCTGGTCTTCGCGACCGTCCTGGACTGGCCGGCCGACGGGACGGTCCTCGTGCGGAGCCTCGCGGAGGGCTCGGCCCACCTGCCGGCGCCGATCGGCTCGGTGGAGCTGATCGGCGGGGACGGGCCGCTGGACTGGGATCGCCGCGGCGACGGCCTGCGGGTGACCCTCCCGGGGCGGCCCGCCGGCTCGGTGCTGCCGGTCCTGCGCATCACCCCGACCCTGCGGACTCCCGACGCCCGCCGGCGCCGGCTCCGCAACTGAGCCACCCCCGTCCGCACCCGTCCCCACCGCCACATCCCGGCATCACGAGGAGCAGTCATGGACGACGACGTCACCGACCGGCCCACGACGACCGGGAAGAGCAGCCGCCCGGCGCCGTGGGACTTCCTCGAACGCGACGTCCCGGCGTGGTTCGGCGACGCCAAGCTGGGCGTCTTCATCCACTGGGGCCCGTACTCGGTCCCGGCGTGGGCCGAGCCGACCGGCGAGCTGGGAACGGTCGACGGGCCGACGTGGTTTCGGCACAACCCCTACGCGGAGTGGTACTTCAACACCATCCGGCTCCCCGGCAGCCCGGCCCGGGCGCACCACGCGGAGATGTACGCCGGCGCGCCGTACGACGACTTCCTCGACGCGTGGAAGGCCGAGGAGTTCGACCCCGGTGACTGGGCGGCGCTCTTCGCACGGGCGGGGGCCCGCTACGTCGTCCCGACGACGAAGCACCACGACGGCATCACCCTGTGGGACGCCCCCGGCACGGGCACCCGCAACACGGTCCACCGCGGTCCCGGTCGCGACCTCGTCGCCGAGATCGCCGAGGCCACCCGGGCCGCCGGGATGCGGTTCGGCGTCTACTATTCCGGCGGCCTGGACTGGGGGGTCACCCGCTGGCTGCCGCCGCACGAGAGCCCCGACTCGGTGCGCGGGGTCCGTCCGGTCGACGCGGCCTACGCGGCCTATGCCGACCTGCACGTGCGGGACCTGATCGAGCGCTACCGGCCGGACGTGCTGTGGAACGACATCGAGTGGCCGGACGCCGGCAAGCACGACGGCACGCACGGGCTCGCCCGGCTCTTCCGCGACTACTACGCGGCCGTCCCCGAGGGGGTCGTCAACGACCGCTGGGGCGACACCCACCGCGACTACCGGACGAGTGAGTACCAGGAGGGGCGCGACCACGAGGACGCGGGGGCGTGGGAGAACTGCCGCGGTCTCGGCTTCTCCTTCGGCTACAACCGCGCGGAGGACGAGAGCGTGGTGCTCGACGGGCCGCAGGTCGTGCGCCACCTGCTCGACGTCGTCGCCCGCGGGGGGAACCTGCTGCTCAACGTCGGACCGGACGCGGCGGGGCGGATCCCGGCGATCCAGCGGCGGACGCTGGAGGCCCTGGGGGACTGGATGACCGCGAACGGGACGGCCGTGCACGGGAGCCGGCCGCTGGATCCGACCGCCGCCCGCCCGTCGGACGAGCCGTGGGTCCGCTGGACCCGGACCGGTGAGACCGCCCACGCGTTCGTGGACACCGGCGGGACGGTCGTCCTGGACGCCGATCCCGAGCGCTTCGACCTGGCCGGGGCCCGGACGGGGGGCGAGCCGCTGGCCGCGGTGGCGGCCGAGGGCGGCATCGCGGTGACGCTGCCCGTTCCCGGCGTCCCCGGGGCGTCCGTGGTCGACCTGCCGCTGCGGACCTGACGGCCGGGGCGCGCCCGCCCGACCGCGGGCCCGCGGCTCGGAACGGCCGCCGGCGGCGGCCGCCACGAAGCGCCGGCGGCGGCCGGCGGGAGGACCGGTCAGGACGGGGTGGGGGCCTCCGGCGGCAGGAGCCCCAGCTTGACCAGCTCGGTCCACAGCGTCGCGGGCAGGGGCTCGCGGATCATCGCGGCGTCCGCCGTCACCTCGGCCGGGCTGCGCATCCCGGCGAGGACGGACACGACCGCGCGGTGGGCCAGCGGGAACTGCAGCGCCGCCGCCGGCAGCCGCACCCCGGCCGCCGCGCAGGCCGTGGCGAGGGCCCGGGCGCGGGCCAGCATGCGCGCGGGGGCGGGCCCGTAGTTCCACGTCGCGTCCGCGGGCGGCTCGTCGTGGGCCAGCAGCCCGGAGTTGAACGGGGCGCCGACGACGACCGCGACGTCCTGCTTCGCGCACAGGTCGAGCAGCCCCTCCAGGGACTTCTGCTCCAGCAGCGTGTACCGGCCCGCGATGAGGACAAGGTCGAGATCGGTGCTCTCGACGAGGCGGGCGGGCATCTGCCACTGGTTCATGCCGACCCCGACGGCGCCGATCACGCCCTCGTCACGCAGCGCGCACAGCGCCGGCATGGTCTCGGCCACGACCTGCCGCTCGAAGCCCGGCCCCGAGTCCGGGTCGTGGACGTAGACGATGTCGACGCGGTCGACGCCGAGGCGGCCGAGGCTCTCCTCGAGGCTCCGGCGCACGCCGTCCGCGGAGTAGTCCAGCTGCCGCCGCAGCGGGGAGCGGAGGTCGAAGCCGCCCTCGGCGAGGTCCGACGCCTCCTCCCCGCTGTCGACCAGGAGCCGGCCGACCTTGGTCGAGAGCACGAACTCCGACCGGGGCCGCCCGGCCAGCGCGGCCCCGAGGCGCCGCTCGGCGAGGCCGAGCCCGTAGTGCGGCGCGGTGTCGAAGTAGCGGATCCCCGCGTCCCAGGCCGCGTCGACGGTGGCCTGCGCCTGCTCGTCGGACACCGCCTCGAACAGGTTTCCCAGCGGCGCCGAGCCGTAGCCGAGCGCGGTCAGCTCGAGGTCGGTCAGGCCCACGGACCCGGTCTTCATCGCGTCAGCCACGGGCGCACGGTATCGCCGGCATCGGGCCGGTCCCGGTCCCGGTCCGGTCGTCGGCGTCGGACCGTCGGCGGCGGACCGCCGGCGTCGGCGCCGGACCCCCGGGGTGGCCGCCGCCGGCCGCGGCCTGTGCGTTCGGGACCGGCGCGGCGTGGCCCGGTTAACCTCGCGACCATGTGCGGGATCGTGGGATACGCGGGCTCGCGCCCGGCGCTGGAGATCGTCGTCGAGGGTCTCCGCCGGATGGAGTACCGCGGCTACGACTCCGCCGGCGTCGCGTTCCCGCTGGCCGCCGGCCCGGACGGCGCCCCGGGCGGCCTCGCCGTCGCGAAGAAGGCCGGCAAGCTCGGGGAGCTGGAGAAGGAGCTGGCCGAGCACCCGCTGCCCGCGGCGACCACCGGCATCGGGCACACCCGCTGGGCCACCCACGGCGGCCCGACCGACCGCAACGCCCACCCGCACCTCGGCGGCCCGCGCGGCGACGTCGCCGTCCTGCACAACGGGATCATCGAGAACTTCGCCGCGCTGCGCGCCGAGTGCGAGGACCGGGGCTCGGTCTTCGTCTCCGAGACCGACACCGAGGCCGCCGCGCACCTGCTGGCGTTCGCGTACGACGACCTGGCGGCCGACACCCCGCACCGTCTCGCCGAGGCGATGCGCGCCACCTGCCGCCGTCTGCACGGGGCCTTCACGCTGCTGGCCGTCCACGCCGGCGAGCCCGACCTCGTGGTCGGGGCCCGGCGGGACTCCCCGCTGGTGGCCGGGCGCGGCGACGGGGAGAACTTCCTGGCCTCCGACGTGACCGCGTTCATCGCCCACACCCGCGACGCCGTCGAGCTCGGCCAGGACCAGGTCGTCGAGGCCACGCCGGCCGGGCTGCTGATCACCGACTTCGACGGGAATCCCGCGCAGGGGCGGGACTTCCGGGTCGACTGGGACGCCGAGGCCGCCGAGAAGGGCGGCTACGAGTACTTCATGGACAAGGAGATCGCGGAGCAGCCCGACGCGGTCGCGGCCACCCTGCTCGGCCGGATGGACGACAACGGCCAGCTGGTGCTGGACGAGCTGCGGATCAGCCCGTCGGAGCTGCGCGAGATCGACAAGGTGTTCGTCGTCGCCTGCGGCACGGCCTACCACGCGGGGCTCACCGCGCGGTACGCGATCGAGCACTGGACGCGGCTACCGGTGGACGTGGAGGTGGCGAGTGAGTTCCGCTACCGCGACCCGGTGCTGGACAGCCGGACCCTCGTCGTCTCGATCAGCCAGTCCGGGGAGACGATGGACACCCTGATGGCCGTCCGCCACGCCCGCGAGCAGGGCGCGCGCACGGTGTCCATCTGCAACACCAACTCCTCGACCATCCCGCGCGAGTCCGACGCGGTGCTCTACACCCACGCCGGGCCTGAGGTGTGCGTCGCCAGCACGAAGACCTTCCTGGCCCAGCTGGCGGCGTGCTACCTGCTCGGGCTGTACCTCGCGCAGGTGCGCGGGACCAAGTTCGACGACGAGGTCGCCGCGACCGTCGCCGAGCTCGCCGCCGTCCCGGACCAGCTGCGCGACCTCCTCGGGCGGCTGGAGCCGGTCCGCGAGCTCGGCCGGGAGCTGGCCGGGTCGCGGGCGGTCTTGTTCCTGGGCCGCCACGTCGGGTACCCGGTCGCCCTCGAGGGCGCGCTGAAGCTCAAGGAGCTCGCGTACATGCACGCCGAGGCCTTCGCGGCGGGCGAGCTGAAGCACGGGCCGATCGCGCTGGTCGAGGCGGGGACGCCGGTCGTGATCGTGGTGCCCGGTCCGGGCGGCCGGTCCGGCCTGCACGCCAAGCTGGTCAGCAACATCCAGGAGGTCCGGGCCCGCGGGGCGCGCACGATCGTGGTCGCGGAGGACGGCGACCTCGAGGTCCTGCCGTACGCGGACGTCGTGCTGCGGGTGCCGGTGCTGCCGAGCCTGCTGTCCCCGCTGGTGACCACGGTGCCGCTGCAGGTCCTCGCGCGGGAGATCGCCGCGACCCTCGGCCACGACATCGACCAGCCGCGCAACCTCGCGAAGTCCGTCACCGTCGAGTGAACGCCGGACCCGATGTCGGCCGACCCGATGACGGCTCACCTCACGACGGCCGACCTGACGGCGGCGGGGATCATGACGGCTGACCTGAAGACGGCCGCGCCGCGGTGATCGTCGGCGTCGGGCTCGACGTGGTCGAGGTCGACCGGTTCGCGGCGGCGCTCGCGCGCACCCCCGGCCTGGCCGGACGCCTGTTCACCGCCGCCGAGCAGGTGCTGCCCGACGGCGGCCCGCGGACGGTCCTGTCCCTGGCGGCCCGCTTCGCCGCCAAGGAGGCCGCGGCGAAGGCGCTCGGCGTGCCGCCCGGGCTGCACTGGCACGACGCCGAGGTCGTCGTCGGGCCGCGCGGCCGGCCGGCGCTGGCGGTCCGGGGGACCGTCGCCGCCGCCGCCGCGGCCGCCGGCGTCACCTCCTGGCACCTGTCGCTGTCCCACGAGACCGGTGTCGCCGCCGCGGTGGTCGTCGCCGAGGGCTGAGCTGGTCTCACCTGCGGCGGCACGGCGCTCGACGCGGTCGCCGCCCGGCGCCGGGGCGCGACCCCGGACCCAGGACCCTGAGCCGACCCGAGCCCCCGTCCGGCGACCCCGATCTGCACGCAGGGGCTGGAACCGGCCGTTCGACGCCCGGACGGGGCGATCGCTGCAGGACGAGGTCGCCGCCGCCCGCCTGCTGTCCCGTTGCGCCCGGCGCGATCGAGGTCGGCGGCACCGTGGTCGGGCGCGCTGTCCCGGATCGACGCGGCTCGGGCCGCGGGTGCGGGCCCGTTGCTGGGAAGCTGGACGGGTGCACGCACTCCACACCGTCGCCGAGGTCCGCGCCGCCGAGAAGGTCCTGCTCGACGCCCAGCCGGAGGGCACCCTGATGGACCGGGCGGCCACCGGGCTCGCGGCCGCGTGCCTGCGCGCGCTGCGGGCGGAGCCGGTCGCCCCGAACCGGGCGCGGGTGGCCGGCCGGACGTGCGTCGCGGTCGTCGGCGCGGGCAACAACGGCGGGGACGCCCTGTTCGCCGGGGCGCGTCTCGCGGACCGGGGGGTCCGGGTCGTCGCGGTCCTGCTCGAGCCGGCGAAGGCCCACGCCCGCGGGCTGGCCGCGCTGCGGCGCGCCGGCGGCCGCACCGCCGACGGCGAGCACCTCGGCGACCGCCACCTCGCCGACCTGCTCACCCACGCCGACCTGGCCCTCGACGGGATCGTCGGGATCGGCGTCCACGGCGCGCTGCACGGACCCGCCGCCACCGGCGCCCGTGCGCTCGCGGCGCTGGTCGACACCGACGGCCCGCGCCCGCTCGTCGTGGCCGTCGACCTGCCGTCCGGCGTCGACGCCGACACCGGCGAGATCGCCGGGGACCACGTCCGCGCCGACCTCACCGTCACCTTCGGCGCCCGCAAGCCCGGCCTGTTCGTCGACCCCGGCGCCGGTGCCGCCGGGCGCGTCGAGCTCGTCGACATCGGACTCGGCCCGTACCTGCCGGAGCCGGCCATGACCCTCGTCGAGGAGGCCGACCTGGCCGCGCTGCCGAAGCCGGACCGGGAGAGCCAGAAGTACAGCCGCGGCGTGCTCGGCCTGCACGCCGGGTCCGCCGGGTATCCGGGGGCGGCGGTGCTCGCCACGGGCGGCGCGCTCGGCGGGCCGATCGGGATGGTCCGGTTCGTCGGGCCGGACGACGTCACCCGGGCGGTGCTGGCCCGCTTCCCGGAGGTCGTCGCCGGGGACGGCCGGGTCCAGGCCCACGCCATCGGACCCGGCCTCGGCACCGACCGCGGCGACGAGGTCCGCGCCGTCCTGGCCTCGGGGCTGCCCGTGCTCGTCGACGCCGACGGCCTCAACGACCTGCCCGACCGGGTGCCCGATGGGGCCCGCGTCCTGATCACCCCGCACGCCGGGGAGCTGGCGCGTCTGCTCGGGGCCGACCGGACCGACGTCGAGGGCCGCCGGCTCACCCATGCCCGCCGCGCGGCCGCCGAGCGCAACGTCACGGTGCTGCTCAAGGGCACGACCACCGTCGTCGTCAGCCCCGACGGGCGGACGGTCGTCAGCACCGGCGGCACCCCGTACCTCGCCACCGCCGGCGCCGGGGACGTCCTGACCGGGTTCGCCGGCGCGCTGCTGGCCGCCGGGCTCGAGCCGCTGCACGCCGGGGGCATCGGCGCGTACGCGCACGGCCGGGCCGGGCGGGCCGCGGCCGGGGACCCCGCCC
>CAXSIB010000036.1:0-13733 GCA_964237095.1 uncultured Actinomycetales bacterium | reverse complement strand
GGTGGCGCGGGCGGTGTAGACGGTCTTCTGCAGTGCGGTGACCATGAGGTCCCCTCCGGTCGAGGTGGATGGTGGACGGGCCCGAGGCGCGTCGGTGCTCCCTCGGGTGGACTGCGCCGACCCGGGGGTCGGGTGGCCCGTCGGGTGCGGCGCGCGCGTCGCGACCCGGCCGGACCCGTCGGGGTGTCAGTCGAGCTTCCCGGTGATCGACTGGGCGGCCCAGTACCCGCCGTCGACCTGCAGGTCGATGCCGTTGACGTAGGACGCGCCGTCACTGTTGAGGAACAGCAGCGGTCCGACCTGCTCCTCGGGGGAGGAGCGGCGGCCGATGGGCTGCTCGGTGGCCTCGATCAGCTCCCGCGGCAGTGCCGCCTCGATCGCCTCGAGCATCGCCGTCTGGACCGCGCCCGGGCTGGCGGTGTTGATCCGGATCCCCCGCCCGATGAGCTGCGCCGACCGCTGCATCGTCCACACGTTCAGGGCCTGCTTGCCGAAGGCGTACGGGTGCCCGGCCCGGGCACTGTTCGCCTCGTACCAGGCCAGGCCGCCCTCGAAGGTCGAGACCTCGAGGAACTCCAGGATCAGCTCCCTCGACCGCCGCCAGGCCTGGCCGCCGTCGGAGGAGACGCTCACGATCGCGCCCCCCGGCGACATCAGCGGGAGGACCCGCTCGGTGAGCAGCCGCGTGCCCAGGAAGTTGACCCTGAGGATGTCGAGTGCGGACACCAGCGGGGACGCACCGGCGCAGTTGAAGAGGGCGTCGACGTGCCCGCCGATCCCGTCCACGGCCCGGTCGACCGACGCGGGATCCGCGAGGTCGACGGTGGCGGCACGGGCCAGGGCCAGGTCGGGACTCCGGCGGTCCAGACCGTGCACCTCGGCGCCCTGGTCCACCAGGGCCTTCGCGGTGGCGCGGCCGATGCCGGAGGCGCAGCCGGTCACGATCACGCGCCGGCCCTCGTACTCGGTGGAGCTCATCGGAATCCGGCTCTCGTGTCTCGAGGTGGGCGACGGACCGTCGGGCCACCACGAGAGCGGCTCGCCGGTCGAGGAACGGCCACGGTCAGCCCGTCCGGGCGGCCGTGATCAGGGCGCACAGGTACCGGATGAACGACCGGCGCAGGTCCGGCGGTGAGCCCGGGCGGAGAACGGTGGTCAGGTAGGCGGTGATCGCGGCGCCGACGGCAGCGGCCGCGACGGGGATCATCGGGTCGCCGGGGGGCAGGCCGAGCTGCGCGATGAGGGCGGGTCCGGCGATCTGGGTCGCTTGCACGATCTGGGCGCTGGAGGCCTCGCGGAGCTCGGGGTTGGCGTCGAACATCGCCACGGTCAGCGCGGTCAGACCCGGATCGGCGGACTCGGTCTCCCCGACGAGCCAGCGGTCGACGATCTCGGTGAAGGGCAGCCGGGGGTGCGCCTGGATCGTGGTGGTCAGCCGGGCGGCGATGTCGCTGGAGGTGGACAGGGCCATGTCGAGCTTGGTCGGGAAGTACATCGACACGGTGCGGGGGGCGACCTCGGCGTCGTCGGCGATGTCGGCCAGGGTGGCGCCGTCGTAGCCGCGCTCGGCGAACAGGCGCAGGGCCGACCGCTGGATGGCGGCCCGCCGCCTGACCTTGGACCGCTCACGCAGGGAGGAATCGGGCATGCCGACAGCATAGGCGACCTGGATGGTAGATTTGCCAGGTACTACCGACTTGCGCTGTCGTGCACGTTTGCCTACCGTGGCAGATGAGGTGGTGAGGCGGCGCGGCTTCCCTCCCCCCACGCCCCACCGGCCGAGGAGCCCCGTTGTCCACCGTCCTGTACCGACTCGCCCGCTGGTGCTTCCGCAACCGGTGGAAGACCCTGAGTGCCTGGCTGGTGGTCGTGGTCGCGGCCCTGGCCATCGGCACCCTCAGCGGGGGCAAGACCAGCGACGCCTTCACCATTCCGGGCACGGAGGCCCAGCAGGCGGTGAGCGTGCTCGAGGCCAAGCTCCCCGCCGCGGCCGGGGCGTCCACGCAGGTCGTGTTCGCCAGCCCTGGCGGGGACATCGCCAGCGCGAAGCACCGGGCCGCGATCACCGCCGCGGTGCGCGCCCTGGCCTCGGTCACCCAGGTGACGAGCGCGACCGACCCCTTCCAGACCCGAGCGGTCTCCCCGGACGGGCACGTCGCGCTGAGCACCGTCAGCTACGACGCCGCCGCCGCGGACGTCACCTCCGCCACCGTCGACGCCCTCGACCCGGCCGTCGAGGCCGCCCGCGCCGCGGGGGTCGAGGTCGAGTTCGGGGGAGCGGTCTACCCGATGGCCACGGCGGGCACCAGCACCGAGGCCATCGGCATCGCCGTCGCACTCGTCATCCTCGCCATCACCTTCGGGTCGTTCCTCGCGGCCGGCATCCCCATCGTCACCGCGCTGGTCGGGGTGGTCATCTCCCTGATGGGCATCACCGCCATCGCGTCGGTGACCACGATCGCCGCGGCCTCGACCTCGGTCGCCTCGCTGCTCGGCCTCTCCTGCGGCATCGACTACGCGGTGTTCATCCTGTCCCGCTACCGCACCAACCTCCTCGCCGGCCACGACCCGGAGGAGGCCGCCGGCCGCGCCGCCGGGACCGCCGGCAGCTCGGTGGTGTTCGCCGGGCTCAGCGTGATCATCGCCCTCTGCGGGATGTCGGTCGTCGGGATCCCGTTCCTGACCGCGATGGGCCTCGCCGCGGCGGCGACCGTGGCCCTGGCGCTGCTCGTCGCGATCACCCTGGTCCCCGCGGTCTTCGGCTTCGTCGGCCACCGGGCCGCCCGGTTCACCCGGATTCCCGGCCTGCGCCGCGCCGCCCCGGCCGCCCGGACCGCGGCCATCCACCCCGAGCGCCTCGCCGGGGTCCGGTGGGCCCGGTGGGTGGTCCGCCGCCGCGTCCCCGTCGTGGTCGTCGGGGTCCTCGCCCTGGGGGCCCTGTGCATCCCGGTGGCGAGCATGGACCTGGGCCTGCCCGGCGCCGGGTCGAACCCGACCAGTGACACCTCGCGGCGCGCCTACGACCTGACCACCGCCCACTTCGGGGCCGGCTACAACGCCACCCTGACCGTGGTCGCCGAGGACGTCACCGCCGCCGCCCCCGCGGCGACGATCAGCACCGCGATCTCCCGGCTGCCGGGGGTCTCGGCGTCCTCGGTCGTCGTCGTCACCAACGGGATCGCCCTCATCCAGGTCGTTCCGACCACCGGGCCCGCGGACGCCGCGACCGCGGACCTCGTCCACCGCATCCGCGACGACCGCAGCGCCCTCGAGGGCACCACCGGGGCGCACCTGCTCGTCGGGGGGCTGACCGCGACCAACATCGACGTGTCCGCGAAGCTCGGCGCCGCCCTGCCGCTGTTCCTCATCACCATCGCCGTGCTCGCGTTCGTCCTGCTCACCTTCGCGTTCCGCACCATCCTGGTGCCGATCAAGTCGATCCTCGGGTTCCTGCTGTCGGCCGGGGCCGCTCTCGGCGCACAGGTCGCGGTGTTCCAGTGGGGCTGGGGCGCACATCTGCTCGGCGTCCAGCCGGGCCAGACCCTGAGCTTCCTGCCGGTGATCCTGCTGGCCATCATGTTCGGCCTGTCCAGTGACTACGAGGTGTTCGTGGTCTCCCGCATCAAGGAGCAGTTCACGAAGACCGGCGACGCCCGCGGCGCGGTCGTCCTCGGCACCGGCCAGTCCACCCGGGTGGTCAGCGCCGCCGCGCTGATCATGGCGTCGATCTTCCTGTCGGTCATGTTCGGCGGCACCCCGACCATCAAGGCCGTCGGGTTCAGCTTCGCGGTCGGGGTCTTCATCGACGCCTTCGTGGTCCGACTCACCCTCGTGCCCGCGGTCATGGCCATCGTGGGCGCCCGGATCTGGTACCACCCGCGCTGGTTCGCCCGCCTCGTGCCCGACCCCGACATCGAGGGCGAGCGCCTGGAGGCCCTCCTCGCCGGCGGCGACTCCCACGTCCGGCTCCCCGAGACGCAGCGCGACGGCAGGCGCGGCGGACGGCACCTCCCGACCGCTCACCAGAGCGCTGAGGACCTGCCCTCCGTGCCGCGTCGGGCACGCGTGCCGGAGCAGCAGCCCGCGGGGACGATCGCCGGGTCCGCGGTGGGCGGGGGGCAGCCCGCTGCGACCGGCCGCCCGGTGTCGTCCGGGACTGACGTGGGCGGAGGACCCGACCGAGGCGTGGACGGTGTCCCGATCCGCGACCACTGGGTTCGGGAGTTCCTCACCAACCGCCGGCACCGCGTCGCCGAGGTCGCCGACCTCATCCCCCTCGAGCGGCTCCTCGCCGAGGTCGGGGACTGCGCCTCTCCCTGGGAGCTCGCCGCCCGCCTCGACGTCGACGTCCAGGCCGTCGTCGACCGCCTCGACACTCTCGACGACGAGGAGGTCGCCGAGGTCGCCCTCCTCCTGCCCACCGGGCACGTCGGCCCCCCGCGCCTCCCGCCGCTGCCCGGCCGACCGCCCCAGCCGTGGGAAGAGCTTCGACAGGCGACCCGGTGAGCACCGCTCGACCGGACCCCGAACCGTCGGACGCCGGTCGGCGCAGGGGTCGAGGCACCGCGCGACACCGACGACCTCCGTCGACGCGCGGCCGCCGGCCCACTCCGCGGGCCTCCGGGGACCGGTGGCGGGAGATCTGGCAGGACCTCCGGTGAGCACGACACGCCAGCACCGACGGCGGCGGGTCGACGGGCCGGCGCGCCGCTGGCGATGCTGATGTCGGCGTTGATGGTGGTGTCGCCACCGGCATGCCGTTCCCGCTCGGCCCCGACTCGTTCCTCAGCCCGTCCGCCAGGAGGACCTCCGACATGACCACCACCGAGACCGTCGCGCCCCAGGAACGTCCCGCCGCGCCACCGGTGCTGTCCCGGGCTCAGAAGAACGTCGTCTTCGGAACGATCATGCTGGGGATGCTGCTGTCGGCACTGGACCAGACGATCGTGTCGACGGCGCTGCCGACCATCGTCGGCGATCTCGGCGGCGCGGGGCACATGAGCTGGGTGGTGACCTCCTACATCCTGGCCGAGACCATCGCGACGGTGTTGGCCGGCAAGTTCGGTGACCTGTTCGGCCGCAAGCGCATCTTCCAGATCAGCGTCGCCGTGTTCATCGTCGGCTCGTTCTTCTGCGGTCTGGCGAACAGCATGACGATGCTCATCGCGATGCGGGCCGTGCAGGGCATCGGCGGCGGCGGGATCGCCGTCACCGCGACCGCCCTCATCGCCGAGGTGATCCCCCTGCGCGAGCGGGGCAAGTACCAGGGAGCGCTCGGCGCGGTGTTCGGCGTCACCACCGTCATCGGGCCGCTGCTGGGCGGGCTGTTCACCGACCAGCTGTCGTGGCGGTGGGCGTTCTACGTCAACGTCCCCATCGCCGTCGTCGTCATCGCGCTCGCCGCCCGCACCATCCCGGGCCTCGCCTCCGGCCTGCGACCGAGGATCGACTACCTCGGTGTCCTGTTCGTCGCCCTCGGCGCCACCGGCCTCACCCTGGCCACCAGCTGGGGCGGCACCCAGTACCCCTGGGGATCGGCGACGGTCATCGGCCTGTTCGCCGGCTCGGTGGTGGCGATCGTGGCGTTCGTCCTGGTCGAGCGCCGCGCGGACGAGCCGATCCTGCCCATGCGCCTGTTCCGCAGCCGGGTCTTCGCCATCGCGTCGCTGCTGAGCTTCGTCGTCGGCTTCGCGATGCTCGGCGTGCTGACGTTCCTGCCGTCCTACCTGCAGTACGTCGGCGGGGCGTCGGCGACGAGCTCGGGCCTGCGCACCCTGCCCATGGTGGCCGGCCTGCTGATCACGGCGCTGGTGTCCGCCCAGGTCATCAGCCGGACCGGGCAGTACAAGCTGTTCCCGATCGTCGGGAGTCTCGTCATGGCCCTCGGGCTGTTCCTGCTGTCCCGGATGGACCAGCACACCGCCATCGGGGTGCAGTCGGTGTTCATGTTCACGGTCGGCATCGGGATCGGGCTGGTCCTGCAGGTCCCGACGATCATCGTCCAGAACACCGCCGAGTACCGCGACCTCGGGTCGGCCACCTCCGGGGTCACCTTCTTCCGCACCCTGGGCAGCTCCTTCGGCGCCTCGATCATGGGCACCATCTACGCCAACCGGACCGGGCACCTGCTCCCGGCCGCGATCTCCGCGGCCGGCATCACCAACCCCGCCTCACTGACGAGTCCCGCCGCGCTGCACGCACTCCCGGCCGCCCGGCAGGCCCCGATCATCGCGGCCTACGCCCAGTCCCTGCACACCGTGTTCCTCTACGTCGTGCCCGTCGCGGTGCTCAGCGTCCTCGTCGCCCTGGTCCTGCCGCAGGTCAGGATGCGCGGGATCGCGGAGGACGCCGTGTCCCGCGGGTCCGGCGAGGGCTTCGCGCTCCCCGCAGGCCAGGACCCCGACACCCAGCTGGAGACCGTCATCGGCCGGGTCGTGGCCCGCAACCGCGGCGCCGGCGCCGGCGTGCTGGCCCGTTCCGGGGCGGGCATCGACCCGGCGGCGGCGTGGGGGCTGCTCGGCGTCGCCCTGCGCGCCCACCTGCTCGACCAGGCCACCACCGCGGCCGACATCGAGGATCGCATCCGGGTACCGCACGGCGTGCTGACCTCCTACTACGACGGGCTCGTCGCCGCGGGGCTCCTGCGCCGCGACGCGGACCGGCTCGAGCTGACCGACGAGGGCCGGGGCTGCGTCGAGCGGATCGTCGTGGCCTGGCGGGAGTGGCTGCTCGGCCAGCTGCACGACTGGCTCCCGGACGAGACGGAGGAGGAGCTCGCCGGCCGCGTCCGACCGGCGGTCGAACGCATCGCCCGCCGGGTCATGGCCGAGCAGGTCCGCGAGCCGGTCGGCGTCTGAGGACGGCCGCGGCGGTCAGGGTGCGCCGGTCGTGCCGACGCGGTCTCCGGCCGTCCCGGCGCGGTCACCCGGGGGAGGCACGGCGTGCGAACCGCCGAACCGGGCCGGCCGTCCTGTGAGGGTGACTCCCGGTCTGCGAGGTCACCCGTCTCACTGGTCGCCGAGCGAGCGCTCGAGGCCGCCGAGAAAGAGGTCGACCTCGAAGGCGAACTGGGTGTCCAGGTCCGCTGCGGTGTTCAGGCCGGCCGCCGCCAGACCCCTGAGGGAGGTGTAGCCCTCGGCGTCGGCGTTCTCCTCGAATGCGCGGCGCAGCTCGGTGCCCTGGGGGTGACCGCCCGGCAGGGCCACGAGGACCGCGTCGCGACCGGCAGCCATGGCGAAACTGGTCACGAAGATGAGCGACCGCCCGGCCGTCTCGGCGGCGAAACCCGCTCCGGACATGCTGGCGAGGACGGCTTCGGCGGGCCGCAGGACGGTCAGGTCGTCCCGGTCGATCCGGTAGTAGGTGGCGAGGGCGCCGGTGGCGACGGTGCCGGCGCGGACCGCCTCGGCCCAGGCCCGCAGGGCTCCCCGCCAGTCCGTCTCGGACTCGATCTCCACCGCCCGGAAGTTCTCCTCGAAGACGTCGGCGGCGACGAGCCGGAACAGCCCCTCGCGGTTCACGACGTGGTAGTTCAACGCCTTGCGGTCGACCCCGAGCTCGTCGGCGACCGCCTGCATGGTCATCTTCTCGGGGGGGAGGGTCCGGGCCGCCTCCACGATGTCCGCACGCCGGATCCGTCGTGGCCCGCCGCGCTGACGCCCCCTCGAGCCGGTCGTCGCCCTGTCCGAAACGGTCATCGGTCCCTCCCGTCAGCCTCATGCCGGACTTGACGCTCCGCCGAGCGGACACTACCGTTTCCCGGACGGGAAACCGTGCCACCGCACCGTCGGGCGCCCGCCGCGGCGCCGCCTCCGGGAGGAAGTCCATGATCTCGCAGTCGTTCGACCGCGACTGGTTCGTCGCGCCCGACGGGGCGGGCGCGACGGCGGGGCCGACCGGGCCGATCACCCTGCCCCACGACGCGATGCTGTTCGAGACCCGGGACCCGGAGACCAGGAACGGTGGCAACACCGGCTTCCACCCCGGTGGCCGCTACCGGTACTCCAAGACCTTCCCCGCCCCGCAGGAGTGGCGGGACCGGACCGTCGTCCTGGAGGTCGAGGGCGTCTACCACCGGTCCCAGGTGTTCGTGAACGGCCGTCTCGCCGGCGGTCGTCCGTCCGGCTACGCGCTCTTCCACGTCGTGCTCGACGCCTTCCTGGAGCACGGGGCGGACAACACCGTCGAGGTCGTCGCCGACACCACCGACGAGCCCAACAGCCGCTGGTACACGGGGAGCGGCATCTACCGGCCGGTCCACCTCCTGGTCGGTCGGCGCACGCACGTCACCCCGACGGGCCTGCGGCTGTCCACCGAGGCGCTCACCGGGACGACGGCGGTGGTCACCGTCGCGACGACGATCGCGAACGAGGAGGCCGTCGACCGCCGTCTCACGGTCGCCGCCCACCTGGCCGGCCCGGGCGGGACGGCCCTCGACGCGGCCGTCGAGGTGGACGTGCCGGCCGGCGCCGTCCGGGTCGTCCGCCAGCAGCTCTCGGTCGCCGACGCCGCGCTCTGGTCGCCGGAGACCCCACAGCTGCACACCGCCACCGTCACCCTGACCGACGGTCCCGAGGTCCTCAACGTCGTCCGCGACCAGTTCGGGATCCGGACCGTGACCGCCGATCCCCGCCACGGCCTGCGCATCAACGGCAGGACGGTCAAGCTCCGCGGGTCCGCGGTGCACCACGACGCCGGGGTGATCGGGGCCCACACCCTCGACGCGGCCGAGGACCGCCGGATCCGGCTGATGAAGGAGGCCGGCTTCAACGCGGTGCGCAGCGCGCACAACCCGGCGTCGCGGGCCCTGCTGCGCGCGTGCGACCGGCACGGCGTCCTCGTCATGGACGAGCTGACCGACGCCTGGTTCCGGCCGAAGGTCAACCACGACTACAGCGAGCTGTTCCAGCAGTGGTGGGAGCGCGACCTCGAGGCCCTGGTCGCCAACGCCCACAACCACCCGTCGGTGGTCATGTACTCGATCGGGAACGAGATCTCCGAGACGGCCACGCCCCGGGGGATCGCGACCAACCGGGAACTCGCCCGGAGGACCCGCGAGCTGGACCCGACCCGCCTGGTGACCAACGGGGTCAACGGGTTCCTCAACCTGATCGCCCCGCAGGACGACGAGAAGGTCGCGGCCAAGGCCGCCGCGGACAAGGACCGCGACGAGGACCCCAACCGCAACCTCATCCGGGTCCTCAACCTCCTGCTCGGCGTCCTCGACACGGTGGTGGACCGCCTGGTCCGCCTCCCGGCGGTGGACCGGCGGACCCGCGACGTGTTCGCCGACCTCGACGTGGCCGGCTACAACTACATGGTCGGCCGCTACCGGCTCGACGGCCGGCTCCACCCGCAGCGTGTCATCGTGGGCAGCGAGACCCGCGCCGCGCTCACCGCCGACCTGTGGCCGGAGGTCGAGTCCCTCCCGTACGTCATCGGCGACTTCTGCTGGGCCGGCTGGGACTACATCGGCGAGGCCGGGCTGGCCGCAAAGCCCTACGGGACGAAGAAGCGGCAGATCCACCACCCCTACCCCGCGCTGCTCGCCGGTGAGCCGGTCATCGACATCACCGGCTTCCGCCAGACGCAGTCCTACCTCGACGAGATCGCCTGGCACCTCGCGAAGGGCCCGCACATCGCCGTCGAGCCGGTCACCCACGCCGGCGAGGTCAGCGTGAAGACCGGCTGGCGGGCCACCAACTCGATATCCAGCTGGAGCTGGGACGGGTGCGAGGGCCGCGAGGCCGTCGTGGAGGTCTACGCCGACGCCCGCCGGGTCGAGCTGCAGCTGGACGGCAGGACCGTCGGGTCGGCCCCGGGCGGGCGTGACGGGACGTACCTGACCCGGTTCACCCTCCCGTACGAGCCGGGGGAGCTGACGGCGATCGCCACCGGCGACCACGGCCGCGAGGTCGGCCGGCAGACGCTGCGCAGCGCCGGGGACGGACTGCGCCTCACGGTCGAGCCCGAGACCACCCGGTTCCGCGCGGACGGCACCGACCTCGCGTATCTCCCCGTCCTGCTGACCGACGAGGCCGGGATCCTCAAGCCCGCCGTGGATCGCCCGGTGACCGTGGACGTCGAGGGTCCTGCGACCCTGCTGGGCCTCGGCAGCGGCGAGCCGATCACGCCCGAGGGCTTCTCGAGCCCCACGCACCGGACGTACTACGGGCGGGCCCTCGCGGTGCTGCGGTCGACCCACCGGAGCGGCGAGGTGACCGTCACCGTGTCGGCCCCGGGCTGCGAGCCGGTGACCGTGTCCCTGCACGCGGTCGACGCGGTCGACGCGGGGCCGGCGACCGGACCGGGTACCCCGGTCGGCCGGGGACCGCAGCTCACCTCCGTCTGAACGGTCACCGCGAGCACCGCGGCGGTCCGCTGACCACCCGATCCGCACCCGCACCCCGGCCCGCCCGATCACGAGTCCACCTCAATGACGAAGGACATCGATGTCTCACGAAGTCAACCTCCCGGTCAACGAACCGTCGCTGTTCGGGGTGTCCCAGCCGGTCATGGTGCTCGACGCCCCGGGGGTGGTGGGCGCACCCGCCGCGGACGAGCCGACCGACATGCAGCGACGGCTGTGGTTCCTCTACCCGCTGGTCGCCCTCGCCACGTCCGCCGTGTCCGGCGGCGTCAACAGCGCGCTGCTGGCGAAGATGATCGCCGGCTTCCCCGGCGGCGACGAGGTCGGCGCCGCCGCGACCCCGGGCCTCGCCCTGTCGATCTCCGGGATCACCTACCTCGTCGCCGGCCCGATCGGCGGGATCCTGTCCGACCGGACCCGGACCCGCCTCCTCGGCCGCCGCAACCTGTGGGTGCTCGCCGGTGCGGTCGTCTGCGCGGCGGCCCTGCTCGCCCTCGGCCGCTCGACCAGCGTGCCCGAGCTGATCGTCCTGGCCTCGGTGGCCACGATCCCGCTCAGCGTGGTCCTGGCCGCCGGCGGGGCCGTCGTGCCCGAGCGGGTGCCGCTGCGCACCCGGGGCCGGATGTCCAGCCTCTACGGGCTGATGGGGCTCGTCGGGGCAGGCGTCGGCATCGGCGCGGCGGCCCTGGCGCCGACGGTCTACACGGGATTCGTGATCCTCGCCGTCCAGCTCGTCGTCCTCTGTGCGGTGTTCGCGTTCTTCACCCGCGACGAACCCGCACCGGTGCGGCCGTCGGGTCAGGGGCGGGGGTCGGTGCCCGGCACCAGGTTCCCCACCCCGCGGACCCATCCCGACTACTGGCTGACGTTCGCGGCCCGCGGACTCGCCTTCATGGCGTACGGACTCGCCACCGGCCTCGAGCTCTACGCGCTCCGCGACTACTTCCGGGTCGGGGACCGGACGACCCACGCGGCGAGCCACGTCCTCCCGCAGATCACGGCGTCCAGCACCGGGGCCCTCGCGGTCGCCGCCGTCGCCGGCGGCCTGCTGGTGGACCGGTACAAGCGCACGAAGCCCTTCGTCGTCGCGTCGTCGCTGCTGTTCGTCCCCGGTGCCCTCGTGCTCGCCCTCGTCCCGACCCTGACCGGCGCCTTCGTGGGCTTCACCATCGTCGGGCTGGCCTTCGGGGCCTACATCTCCGTCGACGGGGTCCTCATGACGAGGGTCATCCCGGGCCGGGCCACCGCCGGGCGGGACCTCGGCTTGCTCAACGTCTCCGGGTCCGTCGGCAGCATCGTCGCCCCGGTCCTCGGCGGCGCCCTGATCGCCCCCACCGGCTACGGCTTCGTCTTCCTGCTCGTCATCCTGGCCGGGGCGCTCGCCGCGGGCTGCGTCGTGTTCATCCGGTCCGTGCGCTGACCCCCGGGGCAGCTGCGGCGGACGGACGTCGTCCACGGCGGCACGCCGGCCCCGTTCGCGTCGACGGGGGTGCGAGAGTGCCGGAAGGCGGCTGGTCGGCTGTGGTGCGCCACCGACCGCGACCGTGTCCGCGTCGTGGCGACGAGAGAGCAGGACCCTTCATGACCGCAGCACCGACCGGCCCGGGCCGCACCGACGAGGACCCGGCCGACTACACCGCGGTGCCGGTCGTCACCGGTGACCGGCCCGGCCCGTGGCCGGGGGTCGTCCTGGTCCACGACGCCTTCGGGGTCGGCGACGACATGCGCGAGCAGGCCGACTGGCTCGCCGCGGCCGGCTACCTCACGGTGGTCCCGGACCTGTACGCCGGGCGGTCCCCGGTCCGCTGCATCCGGGGGGCGTTCGCCCAGCTCACCGCCCAGCGCGGCCCGGCGTTCGACCGGATCGAGACGGTCCGGACCGCGGTGGCCGCCCGCGGGGACTGCACGGGCACCGTCGGGGTGATCGGCTACTGCATGGGCGGGGCGTTCGCACTGCTGCTCGCCGGGCGCCCCGGGTGGTCGGCGGCGAGCGTCAACTACGGCCCGGTGCCCGACGACCTCACCGAGGTCCTGTCCGGGGCCTGCCCGCTCGTGGCCAGCTACGGCGGGCGGGACCGGGGGCTGCCCGGGGCGGCCGCGAAGGTCAGGACGGCCGCGGCCGCCGCCGGGATCACCGCCGACGTGGCGGAGTACCCCGGAGCCCGTCACGGGTTCATCAACCGGCTCACGGTCGCGTCCCCGCTGGGCCCGCCCCTGCGGGTCGCCGGGATCGGGTACGACCACCCCGCCGCGGCCGACGCCAAACGGCGGATCCTGGCCTTCTTCGACACCCACCTCCGGGCGGCGGCACGGCCCGCGGACCAGCCCGCCGCGGCGACCGGGAGCGGCACCTGACGGGTCGTGAGCGCCCCCGACGGCCGTCCCGTCGAATCCTCACAGCCCACTCAGAGGAAGGACTGCGTGGCCCCATAGGCGCGCCGGGGAAGGTGGAGGTCGCGGGGCACGAGCGCCGCCCGTCGACGGCGCCCGGAGGCCAGCGTGAGCATCACCGCACCGAACCGCGCAGGACCGGACCGCGCGGCACCGGACCGCGCGGCACCGGAAGGGCCCGGGGCCGCGGCCCCCGGGCGGCGTCGACCGCTGCCCGCGACCCCGCGGTGGTGGCGGTCGTCGACCCGCGACGCCCTCGTCGTCAGCCTGGCCCTGGTGGTCGCCCTGTGGGCCTACCCGCACGGCGTGGCCGACCTCGGCGGCGGGACCGCCGCGGCGCTGACCTCCCTCGGGCGCCTCAGCGGGCTGGTCGCGTCGGACCTGCTGCTGGTGCAGGTGATCCTGATGGCCCGGGTGCCGGTGATCGAGCGCGCCTGGGGGCAGGACCGCCTGGCCCGGACCCACCGCCTGGTCGGGTTCACCTCCTTCGACCTGATGCTGTCCCACATCGCGCTGATCGGCCTCGGCTACGCCGGCTCCGACGGCCGGGGCCACGCCGATCTGCTCGGTGAGCTGTGGGACATGACGTGGAACCTGGCCGGGATGCTGCTGGCCGTCGCCGGCACGGTCTGTCTCGTGCTGGTGGTCGCGACGAGCATCCGCGCGGCTCGCCGGAAGCTGCGCTACGAGTCGTGGCACCTGCTGCACCTCTACGCCTACGTCGGGGTCGGTCTCGCGCTGCCGCACCAGCTCTGGACCGGCGCGGACTTCCTCGCCAACCCCCTCGCCGCCGCCTACTGGTGGACGGCCTGGGGCGCGACGGCCGCCGCCGTCGGGACCTTCCGGGTGGGCCTGCCGCTGTACCGGACCGTTCGCCACCGCCTGGTCGTGGCGGCGGTCGTGCCCGAGGCGCCCGGGGTGGTGTCGGTCCACCTGACCGGCCGGCACCTCGACGAGCTCCCGGCGCGGGCCG
>CAXSIB010000035.1:0-14035 GCA_964237095.1 uncultured Actinomycetales bacterium | reverse complement strand
CGGCAACCCCCGCCCGAGGCCCTTCAGCAGCAGCCCGGTGAAACATCGAGGCTAGTGGACACCGGCACGTACGGGCGCCGGGTGTCGATCTCGTCGTCGCGGTCCCACTCCACGGTGCGCCCGGCCCCCCGGGTCGGCGTCGACGCCGCGGCGGGAGCCGCGGTGCCACGGGCGGCGGCGGACGGCGGGTGTCGAGCTGGTCAAAGGCCGGGTTGCTCGGTCGGCTCTTGCCGTTGCCGTTGCCGCCGCCGGTGTCGATGAGGATGTTCCTGCCGGCGCTGCGCAGCAGCCAGCTCTGCAGCGCCACCGGGTAGGCGCCGTCCGTCGGCCGCCAGAAGTCCGGGGCCAGCCAGTCCTGGTTGTCGGTCCAGGTTGTAGCTGCCACGTCGGGGAAGAAGGCGTCCACGGTCAGCACCGGGCCGGTCCACTCGACCAGGCGGGTGACCGTGACCGCCCCCAGATTGATGCTGTTCACCGCCGGGCCGCCTCTGCCGCAGAGACGGGAGGCAGCTGCCCCGGTGCTTGGTCGGTCCGGTCCTCGGGCACGGTCGACGCGATCGGCGGCGTGGCGGCAGCGGCGGAGGGTTGGTCGTGCTGGAGGGCGGCGATGCCCTGCGCGTAGGCGGTGAGGAGCGCCGCGCCCTTGTTCGCGGACGCGGTGCGCGCGTCGCCGGCGACCCCGGACGTGGTGAGGTCGGTGAACGACCGCGGGGTGTAGATCAGGCCGGTCGGCCCCAGGGCAAGCCCGTGCCCGTCCGGGAGCCGGTCGCGGTGCACCAGGTCCGGGGCAACAGCCATGATCATCGACATCTCGCCCTCGCAGGCGTGTATGACCGGTAGCAGCACCGTCGCCCCTTGCCGCGCCCGCTCCTGCGTCTGTGGGGTCATACGGTCCCAAGCGTGCTCGGACACCTGACCTCTATCCCGGCTGACTCGTGATCGGTGGCAAGAACGGGTCTGACGAGCTCCGCCGATGACAGCCCGCCATCAAACGGGCATACGCCGCTGCCTGCTCGTCGCTGAGGAACTCCACCGGCAGGCGATCAACCTATGAGCCGGACCCCTGGAGCCACTACCACCGAATCCTGTACCGCTGCACCTCAGACCCCGCTACGGCTCTTACGAGGTTGCGGCTCGCGGCGCGGGGTACGCGCCCCACATCGCGGCATTCTGGCCGGGCGCGCCGCGGGGTCTACTCGTTGGGCGGTCGTCAGTTCGTGTTCTTGGTGGCGGCCGCCGCGAACGCTGCCGCGACGGTGACGGTCCTCTTGCGGGTGAGCAGCCGCACCCCGGAGGTGGTGACGCTGTTGAGCCGGCCCGAGGTGATGCTGGGTTGGCGGTTGCCCCGGTCCAGCGAGCGCAGCGCGGTCGCCACGACTTGTTCGGGCGTCTGGTAGCTGCCCCTGTACGGGTTGTCCAGGGCGTCGAAGAACTCGGTGCGGGTGAGACCGGGGGCTAGCGAGAGCACCCGTAGGCCCGTGCCCCGGGACTCGTACCAGAGCGCCTCGGTGAAGTTGAGCACAAACGCCTTGCAGGCGGCGTACACGGCCATCCCCGGGATGGGGTTGTAGGCGGCCATGCTCGCCACGTTAACGAGCACCCCTGTCCCGGCGTCCCGCAGGGGTTGGATGAAGGCCCTGGTGATGTCGACGAGGTTGGTGACGTCGACGGCGATCTCCTCATCGAGCCGGACCGCGTCCTCCTGGTGGAACGGCCCGTCGGTGCCAAAGCCGGCGTTGTTGATAAGGCTGGTGACCGTCAACCCTCGGTCGGCGACTGCGGCAGCCAGCGCGCGCCCGGCGCTGGGCCGGCTCAGGTCGAGCGCAACCGGGGTGGCGGTGACGTTGTGCGCCTGACGGAGCTCGACGGCCAGGGCCTCGAGCCGCTCCGACCGACGGGCGACGAGGATCACGTCCGACCCGCGGGCGGCGAGGGCGCGTGCGAAGGCCGCCCCGATCCCGGAGCTCGCCCCGGTGATGACGGTGGTCTGGGTCCGGAAATTCACAGCGCTCATGTGAACACCGTACGCCGCTTCTGGCACTTGGTGCCCATCCCGCCTTCCGTGACCCCGGGCCGGTACGCTGACCGCGTGGTCCCTGTCGCCCCTGGTCCGTCCCTGCGCGAGCGCACGTGGCGCGCCGTGCGGTCCGAGATCAGCGAGACGGCGATGGCGCTGTTCGTCGCGCACGGGTTCGAGGCCGTGACGATCGACCAGATCACCGGGGCGGCAGGCATCTCGAGGCGGTCTTTCTTCAGGTACTTCGACACGAAGGAGGACGTCGTGCTCGGCGACCTGACGGCGCTCGGTGAGCGGCTGAGGTCAGCGCTCGAGGCACGTCCTGCCGAGGAGCCGCCGTGGGCGGCGCTGCGCAGCGCCTTCCAGGCGCTACGGAACCCGGAACACTCCCCGGCGACCGAACTCGCGGTCGTCCAGGTGTGTCATCAGGTGCCGTCGCTGCGGGCCAGGCACCTGGAGAAGCACCTGCGCTGGACCGAGCTGCTCGCTCCCGACATCGGGCGCCGGCTCGGGGTCCCCGGCGGACCGACGCCCGACCCGCGCGCTCAGGCGATCGTCGCGGCCGCCCTGGCCTGCCTCGACATCGCCGTTGAGGCCTGGCGGGCGTCCGGCGGCGCCCTCGACATCGAGGAAGAGTTTGACCGGGTCGTCGCCGCCGTCCGCGCGTGACACGGCGCGGTCCGCGGCACGACCGACCGGGCGCCTCCCTTGCACACCGAACGCGGTCACCGCACGACGGACGCCGTGGGCGTACCCGTCGACGACTGTGGTGCGGTCGTGCGCGGGAGCCTGCCCGGCTACGGCGAGCCGAACGGCGCCCGCACGAGCGAGTCGGCCGGGCCGGGCGTCGTTCGCCTCGGGCGGGTCCGCGTGGGTTCGTGAGACCCGTCCCCCGGCCGTCCTCGCAGCGTGTCGGCACCGGGACATGCACGTACGCCGACCTGGTGCCGTCCCGCTCGGCCGGGCGCGCGGTGGGAAGGGGTGCTGCTCCCCGTGGGACCGGGCGACCTCGCCGTGCCGCCGGACAGAGGAGCCCGGAGCGGGGCGGCGACGGCCACCCGGGTCGAGCACGAGGCGGTAGCCGCTCGGGCTGGCGCTGCACGGTCCAGTCCGGAGGTCGCCGATGAGCACGGGAGAGCCCGTCTGACACCGACGAGTACGACAACAAGCTCAAGGCTGGCGGCGACAAGCTGCGGGACAAGACGGAGGACAAGCTCCTGGTTATCCATGAGTCGACCGGTTTGAGGGCGCGGGGGCCTGTGGTGACCACACACCCTCGGGGGACCGCGCCCGTCGGAGCGATGTCGCCCTGGCACAGCGATCTCAGGCTTGTCACAGGGACGTGAGGCCGCCGACGATCGCGTCCGTGAACCGGTCCAGGTCGGTGTCGTCGAAGGAGCGGCGGCGCACGACGGCCCGCCAGTACAGGGGGCTGAGGGTCAAGTCGAGCGCCACGTCGCGGTTGACGTCCGGGCGCAGTTCGCCTCGGCTGACGGCGCGGTCGAGGGCGTCGCCGGCCTGCTGGCGGGTCGGGACGCCGACGGCCCGGGTGATGCAGGCGTTGAGCTCGGGGACGCGCAGCGCCTCGGATGCCAGGTCGGCGATGACGGCTGCGAGCCCGGGTCTGGCCAGCAGGTCGGCGAAGGACGCGAGCATCGCCCGGACGTCCTCGCGCAGGTCGCGTCCCGCCGGACCGATCACCGGAGGGACGAGCGCTTGGCCGATGACGTCGCTGACGAGTGCGAGTTTCGAGGGCCACCGGCGGTAGACGGCGGCCTTGCCGACGCCCGCGCGGCGGGCGACGGCCTCCATCGACATCCGCGCGAAGCCGTGTTCGGCGAGCTCGAGAAGCGAGGCCGCCTGGATCGCGGACGTCAGTTCAGCACGCAGGACCGCGGCTCCCGTCGGGGGCGAGTGACCGGCCATCGACACAACCTAGTCGGCGGAACGGAACGGTCCCGATCCGACGTCGCTAGTGTCGGCCGCATGACCGGAGACCTGGAGTACGACATCGTGATCGTGGGAGCCGGCAGCGCCGGGTGTGTGCTCGCCGCCCGGCTCAGCGAGGACCCCGGTCGGCGGGTGGCGCTGCTCGAGGCCGGTGACGCGGGTCTGGAGGAGGACGTCGCGACCCCCGCCCGGGCGATGCTGCTCCCGGCGAGCGCTCGGGCGTGGCCGTCACCGACCGTGCCGCAGGCCGCGGCGTCCGGGCGGGTCGTCGCCCTGGTCACGGGGACCGGGCCGGGCGGCGGGAGCAGCATCAACGCGATGGGCTGGTTTCAGGGACAACCAGACGACTTCGCCCGCTGGGAGGCGGCCGGCGCGGCGGGCTGGGGTCCGGAGACGATGCAACGCCTGTTCACCCGGGTCGAGGACCACGAGCTGGGCGCCTCCGCGGTGCACGGCTCGGGAGGCCCGATGGCGGTGTCCGGCCCGCGTCACCTGCACCCGCTCGCGCTCGCGTTCCTGCGCGCCGGGATCGAGCAGGGCTGGCCGCTCAGCGACGACCTGAGCGGCACCCAGCGGACGGGTGTCTCCCTCGCGTACAGCAACATCCGCGACGGGCGCCGGCACAGCGTCGTCGACGGCTACCTCGCCGGCGCCCTCGATCGGCCGAACCTGTCGGTGCACCTGCGCACCAGGGCCGTCGGCGTGGTCCTCGACGGACACCGGGCGGTCGCAGTCCGGGTCGTCGACGAGCACGGTCGGACCGTCGACGTCTCGGCCAGGCAGGGTGTGGTCCTGGCGGCCGGAGCCCTTCGGACGCCGCAGCTGCTGATGCTCACGGGACTGGGGCCCACCGCGCACCTCGCCGACCACGGGATCACCACGGTGCGGGACCTCCCGGCGGTCGGCGCCCACCTGCAGGACCACCCGGCGGTCCCCGTCGGTTTCTCGACCATCTCGTCGCCGCCACCGGCGGGTGACGCCGAGGCGGACTACCGCCTGGCGCGCCGCGGCCCGTTGTCCTCACTCGGTCAGGCGGTCGCCCTGCTCCCGTCGTCCGGCAGCGGTGGTGGGCCCGACCTTCTCCCGGACCTGCTCCTCGGGATGGCCGTGCTCGGTCCCGAGGCGGGGCTCCCCCCGGTCGAAGGACCGACCGGCGCCCTGGTCGTCGGCCTGGTCGACCCCGACAGCCGCGGAACGGTCCGGCTGGTCTCCGCCGACCCGGCCGCCGACGTCGCGGTCGACCCCCGCTACCTGTCCGCGGCCCGCGACCGCCCACGGATGCGCGAGGGCGTCCGCCTGGCCGCCAGCACCCTGCAGACCGAGGCGATGCGCCGGCTCGTCCGTCCCGCCGTCGACCTACCCGACGGCGACGACGAGCTGGACACCTACATCGACGCCGTGCTCGGCACCTACTACCACCCGGTCGGGACGGCACGGATCGGCACCGACCCGAAGACCTCCGTGGTCGACCCGCGACTGCGGGTCCAGGGCACTGACGCCTTGTGGGTCACCGACGCCTCCGTCATGCCGCGGATTCCCCGCGCCCTGCCCCAGGCCACCACGATCGCCGTCGCCGAACGCGCGGCCGAGCTCGTCGACAATCACCTGCGGTCCCACCCGGCGGCGTGACCCACCGACCGGACCGGGTCGGCTGTCACCTCAGGCGCGAGGTGATGCCTCGGAGCGCTCCGTCCATTCTGGACGTCGATGGCGCGCATGACCTGTTCCGGGTTGCGCTGTCTTCGATGGCATTCCTTTTTCCTGTTCCAACTGCGTGCTCGTCACAGGTGCCCTTGGCGGGGTGGGTCATCTGGTCGTGACTCGACTGCGTCCACAATTTCGTGGATAGGACGGTCATCCATCCCTCATGGCGGCGCTTGGGCCCCGGGGGCGATCGGGAACGAGACAGCGTTCCTGCGGGCCGTTAAGTTGGTCAGCGCGAGTTTGATGGTCGTCGCAGGTGTGAACCTGGGCCGTCCCCGGCGCCGCTGGGACTTCAGCTGTGGCTGGGTCACCGACTCGGCCGGCGCGTCGGTCGGTCGGTCACTGGTCCTGCTCGAGCTGGGTGATCCGCCAGGTCCGGCCTCCGCGGGTGAGCTCGACATACACCATGACCGTGGTGTGGGTGCTGTGCCAGCCGGGTCCGACCGGGGTGACGGTGAGCTGGTACTCCCGGTTCGCGGTGGTCGCGGTGTCGGGCGGGCGATCGTCCCGAAGGGTCCTGAGGGTGACGGTGGTTCGGCGTGGTGCGCGGCCCAGGTGTCCCACGTCGCTCCAGGGGCGGCCGGCGGATCCCCCCGCACGCGAGCAGGAAGCGGTGGACCCAGTGCATCGGCACCCCGAGGTCCCGGCCGATCCTCGACAGCGACGCCCCTGCCCGCCACTGCCCCCACACCTGCTCCTGCTGACCAGCACTCAACCGCTGCACCACCATCGCCCACCCCTGCACCTGATCCTCCCGGGATCCGATGCACTGACGGGTTGAGCTCGCCACAGTTATGCATCAAGGAGGTCTCGGGGGGCGGTGGGCCGGTCGGGTGCGGTGTGGCGCGGTGAGACCAGACGACGGCCTTCACCGGTCACCGGCGCGTTACGGTGCGCGGGACAGGTCATCTTCGACAGGTGCGGCGTGTGGTAGCTGCCACCCAACCGGGTAGACCTGTCCCCGTTCAACCCGCCCGCCGGACCGGCGCGCTGGTCACCGTCATGACATGCAACAGCGAGAGACCTCAAGGCGGCCTCTTGGAGAGGAACCCCGCTCCAGGGGAGTTGGCGCTCCCACCCGGGGGGCTGGTGCGTCTGGCCCGGGGTCGCGCGACGGCACCGAGGGCGATGCCTAGGATGACTGACTTCAGGCTCGAGCTGCAGCCGCGGGGGGTTCGACGTGAGGATCGGGATCGTCGGAGCTGGTGTCGCCGGCCTGAGTACGGCGAAGGTGCTGCGCCAGGTCGGTCACGACGTCGTGGTGTACGATCGGGCGCCGGATGTGGGTGGCGTCTGGAGCCGGACCCGCCGCTACCCGGGGGTGGCGACACAGAACACCAGGGACACCTATGCGCTGTCGGACTTCAGGATGCCCGAGAACTATCCGGAGTGGCCCAGCGGTGAGCAGGTGCAGGCCTACCTTTCGGCCTACACCGACCACTTCGGGATCGCTCCCTGCCTGCGGCTCGAGCACGAGGTCGTCCAAGCCGAGCCGAGGACCGACGGTTGGACGCTCACCGTCCGCGACCTGACAACTGACAGGACGGATCAGGAGTTGTTCGACCACCTCGTCGTGGCCAACGGGGTGTTCTGCGAGCCGGCGATGCCGTCGTGGGACGGGCAGCAGGAGTTCGCCGACGCCGGTGGTCAACTACGCGCAGTCGTCGGCTTCCGTGATCTCGACGACGCCCGCGACCGGCACGTCGTTGTCGTCGGCTACGGCAAGTCCGCCTGCGACGTGGCGCAACAGGTCAGCGCTGTCGCGGGCAGCACCCACATCGTCGCCCGCGAGCTGCTGTGGAAGATGCCACGGATGATCGGCGGCGTCCTGAACTTCAAGTACCTGCTGCTCACCCGGATGGGCGAGGCGCTGTTCCGTTACCAGCACCTGCGCGGGGTGGACAAGTTCTTGCACGGGCCGGGCGACGGCCTGCGCCGGCGGATGCTGACATCGGTTGGCACGATCGCCGTCCTCCAGTTCGGGCTGAAGGGGCTCGGCCTGATACCGCGCGGAACGATGGAGGACATCGTCAAGCACGCGATCGGGCTGTCGACCGACGGCTTCTACGAACGGGTCGCCGACGGCACGATCACCGTCCACCGCGACCGGACCGTCAAGCAGCTGCTGGAGAAGGTCGGTGCCCCGCACATCGAACTCGACGACGGCACGCTGCTGCCCGCGGACTTGGTGGTGTGCGCCACCGGGTACACCCAGGGCATCGCATTCCTCGACCCCGCCGTACACGACCGGCTGACGGACGACCAGGGCAACTACCTGCTCTACCGGCACGTGCTCCCGCTGGGCGTCCCACACCTCAGCTTCGCCGGCTACAATTCCTCATTCTTCAGCCCTCTCAGCGCCGAGATGGCCGCGATATGGACCGCGGCGCACCTGGCCGGACAGGTCGACCTGCCCGACCCGCATGCCATGCGGACGCAGGTGCGGGACCGCCTCGCGTTCCTGGACGACGCGCTCGGGGGGCATCACAACCACGGCACCAAGATCATCCCGTTCTCGATGCACAACATCGATGAGCTCCTCAACGACCTTGAGCTCAACCTCGGACCCGTGCGGCGGGCACAGCAGTGGCTCGCGCCGATCGACCCGGCCGCTTACCGACACGTCGCTGAGGTCCTCGTGGGTCGGCTCACCGCGGCCGCTGCCGGCACGCAGCCGAACGGGGCGGGCCAAACGGTTCAGGTCCCGGCTGCAGCCCCGGTCTGACGCCGGCCCGGCGAGACCGGTCGCGTCGTGACGCTGGTGGAGCTGCTCAACGATCGGTGAGGCGTGGCGGTGGCACCACCAGCAAGCTGTCTGGTTCCGCTCCTCCTTGGTCGGGAACTCGGGGTGGTCATCCGCCGCGGCCCCCACTGCCCGGGACGGCCTCCCGCAGCGACTCCGCCGCCAACCCCAACTTTGCCGTGATGTGCGCGATCGGCCGCCCCGAAGTCTTCACCAGCTCCACCGCCCGGCTCAACACCTCCGGGGAGGATCTCCGTGGTGCAGGCATCTCGATGCCCCCTCCGCCTGGGCTCACCCAAGCATCAGAGCATCCGAGCAAACGAGGGAACCTCAACCCGGCCGCGGTGACGGCCCGTTCGTCGGGGAGGGACTCGGTGAGTGCGAGCCGGGTGTGGGCATCGACCGCGGAGTGCCAGTACCGGTAGCCGACCTTCTCCCGGCGGGCGGCGCGGTCCTGGGTGCTGCCGCGGCCGTGGACCCGCCACCCGCCACCGGTCGGGATCGCCCCGATCTTCTTGACGTCCAGGTGGATGAGCTGACCTGGACGTTCGGTCTCGATCCGCCGGATGACCCGGTGGCTGTTGCCGGTGACGTCGAGGTCACGGAGCCGGCTGATCCCGAGCTTGCGCAGCCACCGGTGGACCGTTGCAGCGGACACCTCGATCCCGTCCAACGCCAGCTCCTCGACGATGAGCCGGGGCGGGAGCTTCCGCTCGCGGCGCAGCACCTCGATTCGGGCGACCACCGCCGGGTCGGTCTGCGTGGGGCTGCGGTGCGGGCGGCTGGACCGGTCTGTCAGGGCCGCCTCGCCCTCGGCGCGGAACCGGGTCATCCACTTACGAACGGTCACCCGGGCCAGCCGGGCCTCGGCCGCAACATGGGCCTGCGGACGGCCCTCCTCAAGGACCCGGGAGCCAGACGACGACGGCCTTCAGCGGTCAGGGGCGCGTTACGGTGCACGGGACAGGTCTCCTTCGGCGGGTGCGGCGTGTGGTAACTCCCACCCAACCGGGGAGACCTGTCCCCGTTCAACCCGCCCCGCCGACAGACCCGCTGCTCCCAACGTCATGACATGCAACACCTGGACGCCTGGTACGAGGAGGACGAACAGGTCTTCGTCCATCCCCGCAGCCCCTACACCCGGGTCGACGCGATCCGTTCCAGCCGGGCGGTCCGCGTCGAACTCGACGGGGTGGTCCTCGCCGAGACCACCTCGGCGGTGCTGGTCTTCGAGACCGGGCTCCCGACCCGCTACTACCTGCCCCGACCCCACGTCCGGTTCGAGCATCTCACCCCCACCGCCACCGTCACCGAATGCCCCTACAAGGGCACCACCAGCGCCTACTGGTCGATCAACGTGGCAGACACCGTCCACCCGGACCTGGCGTGGTCCTATGACTTCCCCACCCGCCAGCTGCTGCCCATCACCGGCCTGGTCGCCTTCTACAACGAAAAGGTCGACCACATCGTCGACGGGAACCTGCTGGACCGACCCCACACACCCTTCTTCCGATGAGCGGCTGCACACCCCGACCGGGCGTGCCCGACCGGGTCACTGACCGGGTGACGGCCCGCCCGCCGCGGTGATCTACCCGACCGGCGCCGGGCCGCGACCGAGCCGACCGGGCCGTCCGTGCCACCCGGGCCGTTCCTGTTCTGTAAGGAGCAGCCGGCGACCGCGGACCTATCGTCAGCAGCACGCGCCGTCCACGGGCCGGCGGGGTGGTGTCCGGGCCGCTTGAGCGATCCAACCCACGGTTGCGCCCCAATCCCCGGCGTTCACCGACAACAAGAGAACACCCGACATGAGGAGAACACCGTGAGTCTGACCAAACGCCAGTTGATGACCGCAGCGGTCGGCACGGCCGCCGCGACCGCCCTCGGCGGCCCCGCCCTGTCGGCGTCCGCCCGGACCCGCCCCGGCCACACCCTGTTCCTCCGCAGTGCCCTCGCGGTGAACACCGCAGCGGCCACCGTCACCCTCCCGCTCCACCGGGGCGTCACGGCCGGCCGGGTGGTCTGGTATGTCGTTACGGAGTCCTCCGACCCGGTCGACGCCCACCGCCGCGGGGTCAACCTGTCCACACCCATGGCGCGGGCCCTCGGGACCCGCGCGGTCCAGCGGGCGCACACCGTCGACGGGATCGTGCACTTCCCCGGCACCGTGGACTTCTCCCCGACCCGGCTCGTGGTTCCCGGCCCGACCGGGTTCCCGCCCCGGCAGTTCGCGCCCGGCGCGGTCGGGGACGCCCGCTACAGCCCACTGGTCACCCTCGACGGGCGGATCGTGCTCAACGCGACCCACGTCGCGAACAGCAGCGGCCACCACGACTCGATCGTCAGCATCGACCACCGCCGCCGGCGGGTCACGATGGCCATGTTCAACGGGTTCGTCGACGGCCACCGCATCCAATACCTGCACCAGGAAGCCTCCGCCGCGCTCATCGCGGCCCTCGAGGCATCCACGTTCACCCCGAACCTCGACTTCACCCCCGGCTACCACGACGACCAGGCCCCCCACTCCGCGCGGGAGGAGATCATCCCCATCCTCAACGGCCCCCTCGGCGTCCACAACCCCCAACGGCAGGGACTGCAGTCGGCCCTACACGGGCAGGGCGACCCCCTCAACATCGCCACCGGTAGCCCCACCGAGGCCACCTACAGCCCGATCTGGGACATCCACCCCGCCCAGTGGACGCCCGCCGCGATCCGCGCCGGACACCGCCGCCGCCTCACCCGCGACGTCGAGGTCGCCGCCGCATTCCGCGCGGGCCAGCTGGTCAGCGCCGGGACCGGCCCGCCCAACCACGACCTGGGTGGTCTGCGGTCACTGCCCGGCATCTCGATGTGCCCCATCGTCCTCCAAATCGGCACCTGAGCGTCTCCTGATCCATGAGCCTCCGCTGAGCGTCGGCCGGGGAGCGCGCCCCCGCGGCGCGCCCCCGGTCGAGCTGACGGCGGGTCCGTCACGGGGCACAGCCCGGTCCGTCCGCCACGTACGACAGGACGGGTTGACCGTATGCGCTGAGTGCCCGCCGAGGCAGCCACCGGGCCAGCGGCCACCTGGTGATCGAGGTGGTCCCGCCGTCGATGGTTGGATCAGCGTGGACGCCAGCGCCCGGCGGTTCCGTCCGGCCCACTTCTCCCGGCGGCACCGGTCAGGGAAGAGGTAGGTCGATGGTGAAGGCGCAGCCGTCGGTGGTGTTGGCCGCGGTGATGGTGCCGTGGTGGGCTTCGATGATTCCCCGGGTGACGGCGAGGCCGAGACCGGCGCCCCCGGGCGCGGCCCGGGCGCGGTCTTCGGGTCGCCGTCCGCGGAAGCCGACGTCGAACACCCGGGTCAGGTCGGGTTCGGCGATACCGCCGCAGCTGTCGCTGACGGTGATCCGCGCGGCCGGTGACCGACCGGGAACCCGGTCGAGCATGACGGTCACCGCCCCACCCCGGGGGGTCGCGGCGAGGGCGTTGGTGACGACGTTGTCCAGGGCGCGGCTGAGGGCCGCCGGGTCCCCGGTCAGGTCGATCATCGCGGCGGCGCGACCGGACAGGTCGATCCCGCGGGAGCGGGCGAGGGCGTGGAGACCGGCGAGGCAGTCCGACACCAGGTCGGACAGGGAGAACGGGACGGCCGCGATGTCGGCGGCGGTGCGGGTGCGGGCGAGGTCGAACAGGGCGTCGACCATTCCGGTGAGCCGGTCGACGTCGGCGCGGATCCGCGCATGGTAGGCCCCGGGGTCGGGGGCGACGTGGTCTTCGAGTGCTTCGGCCATGGCGCGGATCCCCGCCATCGGGGTTCGCAGGTCATGGGACATCGCGGTGAACAGGTCGTGTTGGGCGGCGGCCATCGCCCATTCCCGTTCCCGGGATGCGGCCAGTGCTGCGCCGGCGTCGATGAGGCTCCGGCGGACCTGTTCGATCTCTGCGGCCAACGGCCCGGACCCGCCGGCGGTGGGATCTTCACCGGTCCCGAGGCGGGTGGCGGCGTCGCGGAGGCGGTCGTGGTCGCGGGCGATGAGCCGGGACAGCCGCAGCGCGGCTGCGGACACGATGAGGGCCACGATGGCCGCGACGACCATGGTCACGTACAGGTCGTGGCGGGACAGGAACATCGCCTGTGCGGTCCCGATCACCGCGGCGAGGGTGGTGCTCAGGCAGAGGAAGACCAGCACGAGCATCGACGCGCGCAGGGAGCGGCGCCGCAGCGGGGTGGTCAACACCCACAGCAGCACGCCGACCCCGAGGGCGCAGCCCCCGGAGATCGCGGCGATCTCACCGACCGCTGAGGGGGTCAGCACCCGCTCACCGGGTGAGTACCGGTCACGGTGGCCGCCGGGGCGGGGCGGCGGCCTGGTCGTGGGGGAGCTGGAGTCGGTAGCCGATGCCCCACACAGTGACGATGAGCTCCGGTTTCATCGGGTCGGTCTCGACTTTCTCCCGGAGCCGGCGCACGTGGACGGTGACCGTGGAGGAGTCCCCGAAGGTCCACCCCCACACCGCCCGCAGGAGTTCGGTGCGGGTGAACACCTGCCCGGGGTGGGCGGCGAGGTGCGCGAGGAGGTCGAACTCGCGGACGGTCAACGCCAACTCGACCCCGCCGGCGGAGGCCCGGCGGGCGCGGGGGTCCACCTCCAGGGCACCGACCCGGATCGCGACCGAGGAGACCGGGGCGCGGGGGCGCAGCACCGCGGCGACCCGCAGCACCAGTTCACGCGGAGAGAAGGGCTTGGTCAGGTAGTCATCGGCGCCGTTCTCCAGTCCGGCGATCCGGTCGTCAGGTGATCCGAGCGCGGACAGCACGATCACCGCGCAGCCGGTGTCACGGCGCAGTTGGGTGCACAGCTCGAGCCCGGTCCCGTCGGGCAGCAGGACGTCCACGACGGCGACCTCGGGAGGCTGGTGAGCCGCGGCCCGCACCGCGGCGGCCACGGTGGCCGCGGTCAGCACCTCGTGACCGGCCCGCGTCAGGTAGGACGACACCACCTCCGCGACGGTGGGGTCGTCCTCCACGACGAGGACACGGGCCATGGCGCGACGGTAGAGCGCCCGCTGAGGACACGGGGGCGTTCGCGCCGTTCCGGTGCGCGCTGTGGGCGGGCCGTAACAACTGCCCGGTCCCCACCGATGGCGCAGGCCTGATTATCCACCGAGCTGATCGCCGCGGCTCGGACGGTCCGAAGCGGACCACCGGTGTGCCGGCGGCCGGGACAAGCCGGGGCCCGGGTGAGGGAGACGGCCCGGACGGCGGGCGGGGCCTGTGTCAGCGAGTGGGGACCAGCCCACCGCGACGGCCAGCATGGCCAGCACCCTGCGGGATAGAGGAGTGGTTGCTGCGGAAGACCCACCTCCCGGTCAGCACGATCACGCCCGTCACACAGCGCGAGGCGGACGGCGCGGATCCGCATAGAGGTCCCCTGCGCTGGCCGCTGACGTCGGACTCGAGGAACTTGACGCGGGTCGGAGCCCGCAACGGCCGGGCCGACCTCCCTGGGCATCCTCGCCGAGCTCACCGCCGCGCTCGCGTTCGACCTGCCCCACAGCCCGAGGGAAGCTGCACTCCGAACGGCGGTTAACCCGGATCCACCGTGGTCTGTGGTTCGTGTGAGTGATCGGCTGATTGGCTG
>CAXSIB010000034.1:0-14334 GCA_964237095.1 uncultured Actinomycetales bacterium | reverse complement strand
ATCGGCTCCGCAGGGACCCCGGCCCGGAAGCGGGCGGGTCCGGCGACCGGACGCGGCCGACAGCGTGAACCGGTACCGAGCCTGGTCACCGCCGCGATTCCGATGGCCGCGATCGCCCGCGCGGTGGCGGACCGGGCCTCGGCCGAGGTCGACGGCCCGACCGGGAGGCCCGGACTCGTCGTCCAGGGTGATCTCGTGGTGGACGGGAGCTCCGGCCCGCCGCGCCCGGCCCGCGCCGGTGGAGTCGCAGCGGGCCCCTGACTCCTGTCGTCGCTGAGGTGGCCCGAGCCTCGGTCGGCGGGCGGGGCAGACTCGTCGGGTGGATGAGCTGACCGATGCGTCGGCGGCCATGACCGCGCCTGTGATCGCGGACGGCAGTCAGGCGGCGGATCCGGTGCTCTCTCCTGACGGACGCTGGGTCGCGTGCGCCACGTCGCCGGACAGGTGCCGTGCGCTGGTCGGCTACGGACGGGTGGCGACCCGGTTGTTCGGGTCGGTGGTACCGGCCTACTGGCCGGCGGCGGCCGGGTCGGGGCGCTCGCCCCGCTGCCGGCGGGCCGCGGCGGCGGCGGCCTCCCAGCGCGCCTCGACCCGGCCGAGACGCCACACGCCGAGGGCGACCACCCACGTCGCCACGAACAATCCGACGATGTAGAAGCCGGCCCGGTTGATGTCGAAGGAGTTCGCGTACGCCCACACGGGACCGGTCAGGTGCAGCGGTCCGGACAGGACCTGCGCCAGTTCGAGGCTGCCGATGACGAACGCGACCGCGACCGACAGGCCGGTGATCGCGATGTTGTAGTAGACCTTCCGGACCGGCTTGGAGAACGCCCAGCCGTAGGCGAAGTTCATGAACGAGCCGTCGATCGTGTCCAGCAGGCACATCCCGGCCGCGAACAGGACCGGCAGGCTGAGGATCGCCCAGAACGGCAGCCCGCCCGCGACGGCCGTCCCGGCCAGCACCAGCAGGGCGATCTCGGTCGCGGTGTCGAAGCCGAGCCCGAACAGGAACCCCAGCGGGTACATCTTCCAGCTGGTGTCGATGCGCCGGGCCAGCGGGGCGAGGAACCGGTTGAGCAGCCCGCGGTTGGCGAGCTGCTCCTCCAGTTGGGCGTCGTCGTAACGCCCGGACCGCATGTCCCGGAAGACCTTCACGATCCCGACGAGGATCACGGCGTTGAGGATCGCGATCAGGTACAGGAAACCGCCGGACACCGACGTCCCGATCAGCCCGGTGTAGCGGTGCAGCCCCGAGTCGCCGTTCGCGACCCCGGTGTCCAGCGCCCGGATGCCGGCGCTCAGCAGCACGGCGAGGGAGAACACCACCGAGCTGTGGCCGAGGGAGAAGAAGAAGCCGACCCCGAGGGGGCGCCGGCCCTCGCTCATCAGCTTGCGGGTCGTGTTGTCGATCGCGGAGATGTGGTCGGCGTCGAAGGCGTGGCGCATGCCGAGGGTGTAAGCGGTGAGGCCGGTGGCCAGGCCGAAGGTGGACCGGCCGCCCAGGTGGTAGTGGCGCGGCACGACGATCAGCAGGAGCCCGAAGCCGACCACGTGCAGGACGGTGATGACCGCGGCCATCCCGCCGGCGCGGCGCCACTCCGCCGGGCTGAGGCGGGACCGGAGCCGGGCCGCCGACGGGAGGGCACGACTGCGTTCGAGGGTGGTCACCGTCGGTAGGGCCTCTCGGGAGACGTCGCTGCTCCGGGGTCTTCCTGCACCGGGGGTGCACCTGCAGGTCTTTCGCAGGTGAGCGTGCCACGGATCGCCGGCGGGCGCACGACCCTCGACGGGGGGACGGTCGGGGAGGATCGGTCCAGGACCCCTGCGGGGGCGACGCGACGACCGGGAGGGCAGTCATGGCCGGGCACCCGACGACCGCGGCCGTACCGGCGGCGACCGCGGCGGCCGGACCCGTGGCCGCGACCGGGCCGACCGGGGCACCCGCGGACGGCTGGCCGTCGCTGCTGCGCCGCAACGGGCTGCGGGCCACCGCCGCCCGCGCCGCCGTCCTCGGCTCGCTCGCCGAGCTGGGCCACGGGACCCCCGAGCAGGTCCTCGACCGGGCCGCCCGCAGCGTGGCGGCGCTGAACCTGTCGACCGTCTACCGGACGCTGGAGGTGCTGGCGACCCACCACGTGGTCGCCCACACCCATCTCGCGCACCAGGCGACGACCTACATGCTGGCCGACCACGCCGACCACGCGCACCTGGTCTGCCGCCGGTGCGGCCGGGTGACCGAGCTCGACCAGGACGTCACCGCCGCCTTCGCCGCGGCCGCGCAGGACCGCCACGGCTTCGAGGTCGACGCGGGGCACCTCTCGGTCTTCGGCCGCTGCGCGGTGTGCGCCGCCGTCGCCCCGGCCGACAGGGACATCGACACCGCCGACACCGCCCACACGACCGGGGACGGCGGAACGGCCGACGGGCCGGCGTGAGCCGGCCCGTCGGCCGCGGATGGTGCGGGCTGTCTCCGCCCCGTCAGTGGTCGAGCGCGGGGTAGTCCGTGTAGCCCTCGGCGCCGCCGCCGTAGAACGTGCTGGGGTTCGGCTCGTTCAGCACGGCCCCGGTCCGCCAGCGGCGGACGAGGTCGGGGTTGGCGATGAACTGCCGCCCGACCGCGACCAGGTCGGCGAGGCCGTCGTCGAGGAACGACTGGGCGCTCTCGAGGTCGGTCGGGTGCGCGAAGCCGTTGTTCACCATCAGCGGGCCGCCGAAGCGCGCGCGGAGGTCCTCCACGAGATCACTCGCCGGGTCGGCCAGCACGTGCAGGTAGGCCAGCCCGAGCGGCGCGATCGCGTCGACCAGGGCGTCGTAGGTGGCCTTGCGGTCGGCCTCGTCGTCCTCGGTCGCCCCGCCGGCGCCGTTCCCGGGGGAGATGCGGATCCCGACCCGCTCCGGCCCGATGGCCTCGGCCACCGCACGGGTGACCTCGATGACGAACCGGGCCCGCGCCGCGGGGGAGCCGCCGTGGGAGTCCGTGCGCTGGTTGGACGCCGGGGACAGGAACTGGTGCAGCAGGTAGCCGTTGGCCGAGTGCAGCTCCACCCCGTCCAGGCCGGCCTCGATCGCCGACCGGGACGCGTGGACGAACTCCTCGACCACGCCGGGCAGCTCGTCGGTCGCCAGTGCGCGCGGCATCGTGTTGGGCTGCGGACCCGTCGCAGTGATCATGTCGCCGGGGGCCGCGAGCGCACTCGGCGCGACCGACTCGAGGCCGCCCTTGTTGTCCGGGTGGGCCTGCCGGCCGGCGTGCATGAGCTGGACGACGATCTTCCCGCCGCCCGCGTGCACCGCGTCCCCGACGGCCCGCCAGCCCTCGATCTGCTCCGGGCTGTGCAGGCCCGGCGTGTCCAGGTAGCCCTGGCCGACCGCGCTGGGCTGCGTGCCCTCGCTGACGATGAGGCCGGCCGTCGCGCGCTGGCCGTAGTAGGTGACCGCGAGGTCGGAGGGGACCTGACCCGTGCCGGCGCGGTTGCGCGTCAGCGGCGCCATCACGAGGCGGTTGGACAGGCTCAGCTTGCCCACGGTCACGGGCTCGAACAGGTCAGGCATGGGTCTTCTCTCGGTTGTCCGGCTCGGTGTGCCCCGGGTTCAACCGTCCGCCGGCCGTGTCATTCCGCCTGCCCGGAGGTCGCCTCCGCCGTACCGCCGGCCTCCATCGTGCGGCCGGCCCGCGCCCGCCGCACGGATCAGAGCGGGAGGGCGGTCTCGAGCAGGCCGGCGGGTGCGTCGCGGCGGCGGAACCACTCCAGGCCGAACGCCGCCAGGAGCGTCGGGGGGTCCATCGCGAGCATCGGCCCGAAGTCCCCGACCTGGCTGGCGTGGGCCTCCATCGCGGACCGCTTGGCCGCGATCGCCGCCTTGACGTCGATCCGGGTCGTGATCTCCGAGCCGGGCAGGCCGAACTCGGTGAGGTCACCGGGCGGGCCGACGGGGGCGTCGCCCGGCTCCGCGCCCGGCTCGGGGGGCCGCAACGCCATCAGCTCGCGGAGGTGGTCGCGGTCCACGGTCGCCTCGTAGACGTGCGGGGTCCCGGCGAGCTCGGCGGCGCGGACCCCGACGCGGTGGATCGCGATGTGGTCGGGGTGCCCGTAGTTGCCGTGCGGGTCGTAGACGGTGACGACGTCCGCCTTCTCCTCCGTGAGCACGGCGGCCACGCGGGCCGCCGCCTCCTCGAGGTCGGCGCGGGCGAAGACCCCCGGCTCGTCGTTCGCCGGGGTCCCCGCCATGCCGCTGTCGGCGTACCCGAGCTGGACGAGGCGGTGCACGCCCAGCACGGCGGCGCTCGCCCGCAGCTCGCCGTCCCGCCGGTCGGCCAGGGACTCCCCCGCCGCCAGCAGCCCGGCCGGGACCTCGCCGCGCGCGCCGTCGGTCGCGGTGACGAGCACGACCCGGTGCCCGGCGTCGGCCGCCAGGCGCATCGTCCCGCCGGTGGTGAAGACCTCGTCGTCGGGATGGGCGTGGAAGCAGACCAGGACACTCACGGACGGGCCTTCCTCGGTGCGGTGGAGGTGTGGAGCGGTGCGGCGACACGGGGACCGGTGCCCATGATGGGGCGTGCCCGCACCGCTGGTCGTGACCCTGACCCTCGACCGGCACAGCCAGGACCGGTTCGACGCGCTGCGCCGCGCGCACTTCCCGGCCGACCGCAACCACCTCGGCGCCCACGTGACGCTCTTCCACGCGCTGCCGGGGGACCGCCTCGACGAGGTCGGCGCGGCCCTCCACGACCTGGCCGCCGCGGCCGAGGCCTTCGACGTGGCCGTGACCGGGGTCCGCCTGCTGGGGCGCGGAGTGGCCTACGACCTCCGCAGCCCCGAGCTCGCCGAGCTGCACGAGCGCCTCGCCGTGCGCTTTGCGGGGATGCTGACCCGCCAGGACGCCCAGCGCCTGCACGCCCACGTGACCGTGCAGAACAAGGTCGACCCCGCGGTCGCGCGGGCGCTGCACGCGGAGCTGGCGGCCGGCTCCCGGCCGTGGACCGCCCGCGCCGGCGGCCTGGACCTCTGGTGGTACGAGGGTGGCCCCTGGCGCCACGAGCGGTCGCTGCCCTTCGGCACCTGACCGGATCCTGAGCTGGCACAGGAGATCCGCTTCCCGATCCGACGATCTCGTGATGTTCTCGTCCGGGCACGGGCTCCGGCCCTATGGTCGGTCGGAGAAGGTCATCGACCACCCGCCGGCGTCGCGCGCCCGACGACGGGGGCCGCCAGTTCCTCCGGACGGGACGGCGCTGTGCAGCATCCGACCACCAGGACCGGACGTCCAGGCCCGGTCCGTCCCACCTCCGCGACCGCCCGGCCGAGCCGGCGGGACGTGGGAGGCCATCGACTCCGCACGGGTACGAGCTGGGTCCTCGCGCTGCTCCTGGCCACCGGCTGGTCGCTGCTCGGCGCCGGCGGCGGGTCGATCGCGGCCGCGGCGGGCACCCCGGACATCACGCTGACCGAGCGGGCCGCGACCACCGTCCTGTACGGGCAGACCTCGCCGATCACCCTGACCACCCACAACCCGACCTCGACCAACGGCTACAACCTCTCCTTCGTCGACGTCCTGCCCGCCGGGGTCTCGTTCGTCGCCGGGTCGACCGACCCCGTGGCGGCCGGCGCACCCCGGGTGCTGGCCGACCAGCCGAGCGCCGGGCGGACCACGCTGATCTGGTCCGACGTGGCCGACCTGCAGGCCGGATCGGCGTCCACGCTGACCTTCCGGGTCCGCGGCGCGGTCGAGCCGGCCACCGACGCGCTCCTGCCCGGCACGAGCTACACCGACGACGCCGCCGCCTACGTGAGCAGCGACCCGCGGACGTCGGTCGCGTTCGCCGCGGACGGGACGGCGTCGTCGTACTCCGGCTCCGCCGCGACCGCCGCCACCACGACCATCAACCCGCTGTCGGTGACGAAGTCCGTCGACCAGCCCGAGAACGAGCTGCCCCGCGGCGTGCACGACCACAAGGCCGAGTACACGCTGACGGTGCAGAACTCCGCGGAGCACCCGACCGACGCGGTCACCGTCGACGACTGGCTCCCGGCGGGACTGGAGTTCCTCGGTTGCGGCGGCGTCGACCACACCACCGACGCCCCGACCGACCCGGGGTCGACGGTGGAGTACCCGGGCGCGCCCGCGCTGACCGCGGGCCGCACGCTGGCGGCGTCGTCGTGCCCGACGCCGGCGCTGGTGGAGACCGTCCGGCTCGCCCCGGCCGGGGGCGCCGGGTCCGCGCCCGCCCAGCCCCTGCAGCCCGGGACGTCGGTGTACACCCACGTGCGCTGGGATGTCGGCGCTCTGGCGGCGGGCGCCAGCGTCACCGTCCACTACCTCGCGGGAGTCCCGCTGCAGGAGAACGGGGCCTTCCCCGGTCCCGCACCGGCGGCGGCCGGCGGCGGGCAGGGGTCTGACCTGGACAACAACTCCGGGCCGGAGACCGTCGACGGACAGGCGCTGACCAACCTCGCGCTCGCGGGCGGGGACTACACGGGACCGGTCGCCGACGGCACCGACTCCCACGTGACCGCCTCGACCGAGCAGACCGTGGAGGCCGTCGACCTCGCGGTGCAGAAGACCGTCGACGACGCGACCTTCAGCCAGGGCTCGGTCCACACGTGGACGCTGCACTACCAGACGAGTGAGTACCGCTACGCCACCGACGTCGTGTTCACCGACACCCTGCCCAACGGCCTGTGTCCGCTGGGGTCCGTGGACCACGACCGACAGGGCGACCCGCAGTGCGCCCCGCAGGACGGGCAGGAACCCAACCCGGCCTACAGCTCCGTCGTCGACCACGACGCGGCCGGCTTCACCCTGACCTGGCACCTCGCGGGCGCGGTGCCCGCGGACACCGACGCGACGATCACCTTCCCCGCCCTCGACCGCTCGACCTACCAGACCCCGGGTGGGGCCGGCGACGAGACCGCCGCCGGGGACGCCCTGACCAACCACGTCACCGTGACCGGGACCACCGCCGCGGTGTGCACCGACGGGACCGCGGTGGACTCCACCTGCGCGACCGCGACCACCGCGGTCTGGCCCGCGGAGACCACGCCCGGCCATCCCGAGAACGACTCCCGGGCCGCGGAGACCACCGGGACGACCACCGTGGTCAAGCGGGTCGCCGCGGCCCCGGCCGCCGGTCCCGCGGGCAGCGTGGACTGCACGTCGGCGACGTACGTGGCCGAGCCGATCGAGCCGACGTACACCCGCGGGGACACGATCTGCTTCGAGCTCACCGTCGACTTCGCCGGCGGCGCCTCCAACCGGAACCCGGTCGTGACCGACCTGCTCCCCCCGAACAGCGCCTACGTCCCCGGCTCCGCGGCCTACCTCCCCGACAGCACCGTCACCCCGGCGGCCGCGGACGGATCGTCGCCCGGGCTGGTGTCCTGGACCCTCGCGGACAGCACCGTCGGCGGAGTGCGGTTCGTGGCCCCGGGCGCGGTCTTCCACGTGGTCCTGGCGGTCACGGCCGACGCCGACCCCGCCGCGGGCCACGCCTTCGACATCGTCGCGAACCTGTTGAAGGTGACCCAGCAGGACACCTCGGGGGCGACGGTGTCGCTGCGGTCGGCGGCGTCCTACCACCTGGCCCAACCACTGATCGGCGTCACCCACGGCGTCGCGCAGGTCGACGGCGGCCCCGGGAACCCGGCGGACACCGACCACGTGCAGGTGACCGACGGCTCGACGGTGACCTACCGCGTGGACCTCACCAACACCGGCGGCGCCCCGGCGACCGGTCTCGGGGTCACGGTCGCCCTGCCGGCCCGGATCACCACGTGTGCTGAGGTCTCGGCCCTCTCCGACGGCGGCACCTGCACGGTGGACGGCGGCATCGTCAGCGTGCACTGGGTGGCGCTGCCCGACGTCCTCGCCGCGGGGACCGGTACGAAGGAGCTGACCTACGTGGTCACCCTCCCCGACGCCGCGGCCCCCGGTGCCCCGGCCGCCGGGGAGGACCTGTCGAGCACCGCCACGGTCACCGGCTACCGCACCACCCCGAACGACGGCGGCACCCCGGCCACGTACGTGCCGGGACAGGACGGCGTCCCGCCGGCGACCGACCCGACCGACGTGTTCCTGCCCCCGGTCGGCCTGGTGAAGACCCGGACCACGACCGTCACCGAGGCCGGCAACGACGGACCGGACCAGGCGACGGTCGGCGAGGGCGTCACCTACACGGTCGTCACCACCGTGCCGGCACACACGGCCATCCACGGTGGGGTCCTGACCGACCCCCTGGGCCCCCGGTCCACCGTCGACCCCACGACGGTGACCTTCTCGGTCACGCCCACCGACACCGACACCGGCGGGTTCGCGGTGTCCAGCGACGACAATGCGCCCACGTTGACGTTCCCGGCGCAGCTCGCCGCCGGCGACGATCCGGTCGTCGTCGCCCTGACCTTCACCGCGACGGTCACCGACGTCGGCGCCAACACCGCCGGCGCCGCCCTGGTCAACCGGGCCACCCTGAACGCCGCCGACGCCGCGGGCGCACCCCGCCCGCCGCTGGCCGCCACCGCGGCCACCACGCTGGTCGAGCCCGCGCCACAGGTGGTCAAGACCGACGACGTCCACCACGCCGCCGCCCCGGGCGCGGTCGTCGGGTACACGGTCACGGTGTCGAACCCGGCCGGTCCGGCCGTGTCGACCGCGCACGCGCTCACCGCGGTCGACACCCTGCCGGTCGGGATGGGCGAGCCGACCGACGTCAGCGACGCCGGGGCCGTGACCGGATCCGCCAGCCAGGGCTGGGTGATCACCTGGACCGTGGACTCCCTGGCCCCCGACGCCTCGGTGGTGCGCACCTACCGGGCGGCGCTGCCCGCCGAGGCGACCGCGCTGGAGACCTTCACCAACGACGTCACGGTGACCGCGGCGTCCCTCGCCGTGGGGCCGGGGACGGGCGCCGCCCGCACCTCCTACGCGGCGAGCGCGGCGGACGCCGTGCGCGCCCCCGGTGCGGCCGTCGCCAAGTCCGCCGATCCGCGGTCGGTGACGATCGGCCAGGACACCGTCTACACCGCGGTGGTCACCGTCCCGGCCGACGTCCGGCTGCCCGACGCCACCGCGATCGACACCCTGCCCGACGGGCTGGTGTTCGACGGCTACGCGACCACCGCCTGCACCGGGGCCGACGGCAGCGCCTGCGGCCCCGACGTGGTCGACCGCCCGCTGCCGACCCCGACCCGGGCCGCCGACGGCACCACCCGCGTCGCGTGGTTCCTCGGCGACCTCGCGGCCGACAGCCAGGAGCGCACGATCACCCTCACCTACACCGGCCGGCCGGCGCCGGCCCGGGCGGGCGGGGCCGCGGTCACCGCGGGCGCGGTCCTCGCGAACGCGGTCGGGGTCTCCTGGCAGGACGTGAACGGGCCGGACCCGGCCACGATCCCGGACCCCGCGGGCTACGCGCACGCCGCCGACCGCTCGGTGGCCCCGGTGACCGTCGTCGAACCCCTGGTCCGCCTGGCCAAGGCGGCCTCGGTCAGCCGCCCGGTGCCGGGCCAGCCGATCACCTACACCGTCACCGCGACCAACCGGGGCACCTCGCCGGCGTTCGACCTCGTCCTCACCGACCCCCTCCCCGCCGGCCTGACCGCGCCGACGGCGGTGTCCGACGGCGGCACCTACACCGCGTCCACCCGCACCCTGCGCTGGACGGTGCCCGGCCCCCTGGCGGTGGGCGCGTCGGTCACCCGGACCTACACCCAGACCCTCGACTCCCCGGCCGACACCGCCGGGGCCGGGCTCCGCGACACCGCCGGCACCACCTGGGACGGCGTCGCGGGCGGGGTGGCCGGGGACCCGGGTCACGCCCGCTACCGCGCCTACGGCCCGACCACCGCCGCCGCGACGGTCACCCCGGTCCTGCCCGCGGTGACCGTGGCCAAGACCGTCGCCGACGGCACCGAGTCCGGCGCAGCGCGGGTCGGGGCGTCCTTCGGCTGGCTCGTCACCGTGGCCGACACGACCGCGGCGCCCGCCTCGGGGGTCGTCGTCACCGACACCCTGCCCGCGGGGTGGACCTACGACCCGGGCAGCGCCACCGCCGCCGGGGCACCGATCACCGCCACCCGGTCCGGGCGGGTGCTCACCTTCGCCGCGATCGCGACCGTCGCCCAGGGGACGCCGGTCACGATCGGGTTCACGGCCACCCCGGGCCCCACCGCCTCCCTCGGCGAGGCCAGTCCGGACGTCAACTCCGCGGCCGCGGTCTTCACCGACGCCACCGGCTCGACCAGTTCGAAGACCGGCCCCTACCGGGCGGCACCGGACACCGCGCAGGCGGTCATCGCCGCCGCGGACCTCTCGGCCACCAAGACCGCTCTCGGCCCGGTCGTCCCCGGGGCGCCGTCGGTCTGGCGGGTCACCGTCGCCGACGCCGGGCCGTCGGACTCCGGGACGCCGCTGCGCGTGGCCGACACCCTCCCCGCCGGCTCGACCGCGGTCTCGTGCTCGCCCGGCTGGACGACGACGCTGCCCGGGGACGGGACCGTGACGTGCACCCGGACGGCGCCGCTGGCCGCCGGTGCGACGACCCACGTCGACGTGACCCTCACCGTCCCCGCCGGCACCGGGGTGGCCGGTGACCCGGCGACGGTCACCAACACCGCCGCCGTGTCCGGGCCGCTCCACGACCCGGACCCCGGCAACGACCACGCCACCGCCACCGCGCCGCTGAGCCCGCGCGCCGACCTCTCGCTGGCCAAGACCCACGCCGGTCCCGTGGTCGCCGGCCAGCCGGCGACCTACGACCTCACGGTCGTCGACCGCGGGCCGTCCGACGCCGCCGGCCCCGTCACCGTCGTCGACACCCTGCCCGCCGGGCTGACCTGGGTGGGGGGCGCCGGCGGCGACGCGCGGGGCGCCTGGACCTGCGCCGCCGCCGGGCGGACCGTGACCTGCCGGCTGCCCGCGGGCCTCGTCCTGACCGCCGCCGACCCGGTGGCGCCCGAGCTGACGATCACCGTCGCCGTCGGGTCGGACGTGACGGGTACGGTCGCCAACACCGCCACGGTGTCCGCTCCCACCCCGGACCCGGTGCCCGGCAACGACACCGCCACCGACCCGACGCCGGTCACCGCGGCCGCCGACCTCACGATCACCAAGACCCACGCCGGGGCGTTCACCGCCGGCACCGACGCGGACTACCGCCTCGCGGTGGCCGACCTCGGGCCCTCGGACGCCAGCGGGGTCACCGTCACCGACCCGCTGCCCGACGGCCTCACCTTCGTGTCCGGGACCGGCGCCGACCCGGGGTCCGGGTCGAGCTGGTCCTGCACCGCCGACGCCGCGCAGCTGGTCACCTGCGTCCTGTCCGGGCCGCTGCCGGCCGGGGTGGCCGCGCCGGCCGTCCTCCTCCGGGTCGCGGTCGGCGCCGGCGTCACCACCGCCCTCCGGAACACCGCGACGGTGGGCTCGGACACCCGTGACCCCGACCACGCCGACGATGCGAGCACCGACGACAGCGGCACCCCCGTGGCCGACGCCGACCTGTCGCTGGCCAAGACCGCGGTCACCCCGACGGTCGACGCCGGCGACACCGTCGCCTGGGACCTCGCGGTCCACGACCACGGCCCCGCCGACGCCGCCGGCCCGGTGGTCGTCACCGACACCCTGCCCGCCGGCACGACCTTCCTCAGCGGGGACGGTGGATCCGGGACGGCGGCGTGGACGTGCGCCGCGGACGGCCCGACCGTCACCTGCACCCGCCCCGCGGGCCTGGCCGCCGGCGCCGACGCGGCCGTCCTGCGGCTCACCGCGAGGGTCGACCCCGACCGGGAGCCGGGCGTCCTCACCAACCGGGCCGGCGTCCGGAGCTCGACGCCGGACGGCGAGCCGCTCGACGACGCCGCGACCGCCACCGTCCGGGTCACCGACGCCGCCGACCTCTCGGTGGTCAAGCGGCACCAGGGGGCCTTCACCCCGGGGGCCCCGGGCTCGTACACCGTCGAGGTCGCGAACGCGGGCCCGTCAGCGGCGCGCGACATCGTCGTCACCGACGCCCTCCCCGACGGGGAGACCTTCCTCGCGGCCGCCGCGGACCCGGTCGGGGCCGCTCGGTGGTCCTGCGCGGCCGATCCGTCGCAGGTCGTGCGGTGCACCCTGTCCGGCCCGCTGCCCGCCGGCGCCGACACCACGATCACCCTGACGGTCGCCGTCGCACCCGGGTTCACCGGCGCCACCCTGGCCAACACCGCCAGCGCGGCGTCCAGCACCCCCGACCCGGGCGGCCCCCCGTCCGGGACGGACACCGTCGCGGCCGTCGACCCCGAGGCGGACCTGGCGATCACCAAGACCCACACCGGGACGGCGTCCGCCGGTGGGCACCTGACGTCGGTGCTCGTCGTGCACGACGCCGGCCCGTCCGACGCCGCCGGCCCGATCACGGTCACCGACGTCCTGCCCGAGGGCACGGCGTTCGTGTCCGCGACCGGGGCGACCGACTCGGGGTGGACCTGCAGCGGCGTCGACGCCCCGACGGTCACCTGCGAGCTGCCCGCCGGGCTCGCCGCCGGCGCCGACGCCCCGCCGATCCGGGTGGTGAGCGCGATCTCCGCGGCCGTCCCCGCCGGGACGCCGCTGGTCAACCGCGCCACCGTGAGCAGCCCGACCCCGGACCCGGCACCCGCCGACGACGCGACCACCGACACCGCGGTCGTCCGGGCCGTCACCGACCTCGCGGTCACCAAGACCCACGTCGGGTCGCTGGTCGCCGGGCAGCCCGGCGAGTACCGGCTCACCGTCGTCGACGCGGGCCCGGCCGACGCGGCCGGCCCGGTCGTGGTCCGCGACGACCTCCCGGCCGGTCTGCGGTTCGTGTCGGTGGCGAGCCCGCCGGCCGACCCCGGCGCCCCCGCCGGCAGTGACTGGGTGTGCACCGGCCCGAGCGGGACAGCCGGGTCCGGCCGCGGTGCGGTCACGTGCTCGCTGGCGGCCGGGCTCGCGGCCGGTGCCACCGCGCCGGTGATCACCGTCGTCGTCGACGTGCTGCCCGCCGCCTACCCGGCGGTGACGAACACCGCGGCCGTCAGCAGCCCGACCACCGACCTCGACCCCGCGGACGACACGGCCACCGACACGGCGGCCGTCGGCGCGACCACCGACCTGACCGTCACCAAGACCCACCGCGTGGACGGCGTCACGGGCGCCGACGCGGCGGCCGGCGGGACCCTCGACTACCTCCTCACCGTCACCGACTCCGGCCTGACGGCCGACCCCGGACCGGTGACGGTCACCGACCCGCTGCCCGACGGGATCACCTACGTCGGCGGGCCGGCCGCGGACACCGGCTGGACGTGTCGCCCCACCACCGCCGGCACACCCGCCGCGACCGTGCTGACGTGCACCTCCGGGCGCCCGCTCGCGGCCGGTGCCCACAGCACGTTCGGGATCGCCACCGCGGTCGGCGCCGCGGCCGTGCCCGCGGTGGTCAACCTGGTCGGGGTGGGCTCCGCGGCGGACCTCCACCCGGGCGCCACCGGTCTCGACACCGCCGGGGTCGCCCCGGTCGCCGCCCTCACCATCACCAAGACCGCGCTCGCGGCGACCGTCCGCCCGGGCGGGGAGCTGACGTGGCGGGTGACGGTCGTCAACCGGGGACCGTCCGCGACGTCGACGCCGGTGTCGTTCACCGACCCGATCGCCGCGGACCTGACCTGGGTGGGCGCGACCGGCCGGGGGTGGGCCTGCACCGAGCGCGCCCGCCTGGTGACCTGCGCCCGGGACGCGGCCGCCCCGGCCCTCACCGCGGGGGCCGCCGCGAGCGTCGACCTCCTGACCCGGGTCTCCCCCGACGCGGGCCCCGGTCAGGCGGTCGTCAACTCGGTACGACTCGGGTCCTCCGCCATCGGGTCCACCGCGCGGGCGACCGTCGAGGACCGCCGGATCGTGAGACCCGCACCGACCCCCACGACGTTCGCCGGTTCGAGCCCCACCGCGTCCCCGACCGTCACGGCCCCGTCCGCGTCGGCCCCGTCCGCGTCGGTCCCGTCCGCGTCGGCCCCGCCCGTCGGCGGGACCCCCACCGCGACGGCCGGGCCGACGACCGCGCCGGGCGGCCTGCCGAAGACCGGCGCCGACCTCGCGATCCCACTCGGGATCGCGGCCGTCCTGGTCATCCTCGGCGCCTTCCTCCGGTTCACCGGTCGGCGGCCGGGATGACCGTCACGGCTGCCGGGCGGAGCACCGGAGGGTGCACCGACGGCCGACCGGCACGACCGGGCACCACCCGACCGCACCGGGGCGCCGACGAGGTCGTCCCCCACCACACCAGGGAGTCCTCATGACCAGGAAAGTCGGTGCCGAGTTCATCGGCACGTTCGTGCTCGTCTTCTT
>CAXSIB010000033.1:0-14604 GCA_964237095.1 uncultured Actinomycetales bacterium | reverse complement strand
TGCGGGTCGTCGCGCACTCCCCGGTGACCGGGCCGGCGGGGCCGACGTTCGCGGACACCGTCTACTACACCGTCCCGTCCGGGGCGGGGGTGTTCAGTGTCGGAACGATGGCCTGGAACAAGGCCGTCCGCGGCGTCGACCGCCGCTTCGGGACCACCACGGCCTCGGTCGCGTTCGCCCGGACGGTCACCGACACCCTTCTGACCGAGATGGCCACCGGACCGATGGGCCGCCGCCACCCGGCCGTCGGCAACCTGGCCCCGTTCCACGAGGCCGACACCACGGCGACCGGGACCGGCGGGCCGCTGGACGCCGCGAGCGCCGACCACTCCACCAGCTGACCCCGACCCCGGCGGGCGTTCGGGTCGTCGACGTGACGCAGCCGGGTTGGACGCCCACCTGCTCGAGACCACGTCGTGACCTGACCACCGGCCGTGTCCGCCCGCCCGAGTCGACCCGATCCGCCACGGTGAGGTGACCACACCCGCAGACCGTCGAAGGGCACCGATGTCACGAAACCGGACCGCCGCCGGGGTCGCCGCCGTACTGGTCCTCACCGCCGGCTGTGGGACCCCCCGCTCGACGCCGGTGTCGGCGTCGGCACCTGGAGTGGTCACGGTGACGGCGACCGCGTCGACGCCGACCGCGATCACCGGCGCGATCACCGCGTCAGCGTCGGTGTCGGTGTCGGTGTCGAGCAGCGACCCAGGAGGGCCGTCGGCGACGACCGTGACCCCGCCGACCGGATCCGCGGATTCGCCGACCGGATCACCATCGGCCACGCCCACCGGATCGGCCCCGTCGCCACCCCCGCCGTCGACCACACCGGCCCCGTCGGGCTCGCCGCCGTCATCGCCCGCCCCGACTGGGCCGGGGGCGGATCCGTTCGCGGGGCGGCGGGTGGTCGCCTACTACGGGGCGGCGGGCACCGCCGGGCTCGGGATCCTCGGCGCTGGCAGCCCCGCCCAGGAGTGGACCGCACTCGACCGGCAGGCCATCGGATTCGACGCTCCTGGCCGGTCGGCGGTCCACTGCTTCGAGCTGATCACCACCATCGCCGCGGACAGCCCCGGCGCCGACGGGGACTACCGCAACCGGGTCGCCCCCGCGGTGATCGCCCCCTACCTGGACACCGTCCGCGCCCACCACGGAGTCCTGCTCCTCGACGTCCAACCGGGCCGGTCGGACTTCCTCACCGAAGCCAAGGCCCTCACCCCACTGCTGGACCAGCCCGACGTCGGCCTCGCCCTGGACCCGGAATGGCGGATGGGACCCGGGCAGGTCCCCGGAAAGGTCATCGGGTCGGTCACCGCCACCGAGGTCAACGCCGTGTCGGGGTGGCTGGACGCCCTCACCGCCGCCCACCACCTCCCGGACAAGCTGTTCGTGGTCCACCAGTTCACCGACCCCGAGATCACCGACGAACCCGACCTGCTCACCCGGGCGCACCTGCACGCCATCCTCAACGTCGACGGTTTCGGAGCGGTCGGGTTGAAGAAGACCGTGTACACCCAGCTCGCCGCCCACAGCCCCTACCCCCTCGGGCTGAAACTGTTCTACCGCCAGGACCCCGTCCTCATGACCCCCACCCAGGTCGACGCCCTCACCCCCGCCCCCCAGCTCATCGACTACCAATAGCCCCGGTGCCGGACCGGCGGCCGGTCAGAGGTTCTTGTTGCTGGGGTCGCTGCCGGGGCCGAACCCCCGGCGCCCGACGCGATGGGTCCGCCGGAACCGCCCCCGACAGACCGCTGCAGCGTGCGTGCGGTGATCAGATCGTCGGGTTGGGCGCCGTCGGTGTGGCCGGTCCGGGCTGGTCGGTCATGCGGGTTGGGGTCGGCCGAGGAGGTAGCCCTGGATGTGGTCGCAGCCGAGGGCGGTCAGCATCGCCAGCTGCTCGGGGGTCTCGACCCCCTCAGCGGTCACCCGCAGGTTCAGGTGGGCGGCCATGGCGACGATGGCCCCGACGACGGCGGCGGTCTCGGTGTCACCTGGAAGGCGGGTCGTAAACGACTGGTCGATCTTGAGCCCGGAGAAGGCGATGTCGTGGAGGACCGCGAAGGAGGAGTACCCGGTTCCGAAGTCGTCGACGACGAGGCCGATCCCGGCGGCGGTGAGGCGGTGCAGCACGGTGCGGGTCGGACCGGCGGCGTCCATGGCGCTGCTCTCGGTGATCTCCAGCTCGACGGCCTCCGGGGGCAGCCCGTGGCGCCGGAGGACGGACACGACGTCGTCGGGGAAGTGCTCGTCGAGCAGCTGCCTCGGGGACACGTTGACCGCGACGCGCAGCCCGGGTGCGGTGGTCGCCCGCCACCGGGCGAGGTCGGCGCAGGCCCGGTCGAGGATGTGGAGGCCGAGGGCGTGGATGAGCCCGGTCTCCTCCGCGACGGCGATGAACTCGACCGGGGGTACCGCGACCCCGGCGTCGGTCCAGCGGGCGAGAGCTTCCACCGTCGCCGTGTGCTGGTTCGGCAGCGACACGATGGGCTGGTAGACCACCTCCACGGCGTGGGCGGCCACCGCACGGCGCAGGGTGGCCCGCCGGCGCAGCCGTTCATGGGCCTTGTCTCGCAGCGCCTCGGTGAACAGCTCCCAGCGGTCACCCCCGCGGGCCTTGGCCGCCTCGACCGCGGCGTCGGCGCCCTGCAGCAGTCTCTCGGCGTCGGCGAGGGCGGCCGGATCGCCAGCCGTGGACCGCTGTCGTGGTCCGGCTGTCGAAGTCGGGTGCGCACCTGACCGGGGGTCGAGGACGGCGATCCCGACACTGGCGGTGAGGTTGATCTCGCGGCCCTCGTCGAGGTAGGGACGGGCGAGGTTGGTGACCAGCCGGTCGGCGGCGGTCTCGGCCGCTTCGACGCCCGCGACGGGGTCCAGGACGACGGCGATCTCGTCGCCGCCGACCCGGGCGGCGAGATCACCCGGCCGGAGGGTGTCCCGGACCCGGTCGGCGACGGCAGCGAGGACGCGGTCACCCGCGGCATGGCCGATTCCGGCGTTGATGCTGGTGAATCCGTCGAGGTCGCAGGTGAGGACCGCAGTCAGCACCCCGGGCCGGCGGTCCTGCTGGCCGGCGGCCGCGGTGAGCCGGTCAACCAGCACCGCCCGGGTGGACAGACCCGTGAGGGGGTCCCGCCGGGCGGCCCTGGCCGCGGCGGCGGTGTCGGCGGTGCGTTGACTGACGACGGCCCCCAGCAGCAGCCCGGCCAGGGTCAGGGTGACCAGTCCGAGCTGCAGGCGCAGCGGGTGTGTCCCGGCCGCACGGCCCACCAGGGTGACCGCGGCGACGTTGGTGACGAACACCGCGAGCACCGTGCGGGCGAACCCGGCCCGGACCGCGATCCACAGCAGCGGCACGTAGACGAGGTAGGTGAAGTCCAGGCTCCGCTCGGCCCGCCCGCCGTAGGTGAAGGCGACCGCGGCGAGCAGGAGGACCGCCTGCCCGGTGGACTCCCACCGCCCCGGCCGCCCCACCGGGGTCTGCGCCGGCAGCCGGGGCTGGCCGGGCACGAGCCCGGGCAGCCGGCGCGAGGCCACCAGCAGCGTGGGGGTGAGCATCCCGATCCCGGTGGCGCTGCCCGACCAGAACGCGGCGGTGTCCGTGGCCACCTCCGACCAGCGGAGCAACCCCGACAGGTCGTAGGCCACGACTTGCCCGACCGCGGCGACCAGCGGTGCGGCGACGCAGCCGAGGGTGAGGAACCAGCTCACGTCGCGCTGGGTCAGCAGCCGCGGCTCGATCCGGACCCGGCGCAGCAGCACCACGGCGCACCCGGCGTACACCAGGGTGGTCCACCCGGCCCGCGACACCACGTCCACCCAGCGGGCGTCGGGGGTGATCCCGGCTAGCTTCGCGAGGACATCGGTGAGCAACAGCACCGGGGTGTACCGCAGTCCGAACAGCAGCAGCAGAGCCATGCTCAACCCGGACGGCGGATACCACAGCGACACCTGTCGGCCGGCCTGGAACAGCGACGCGACCGCGGCCAACCCCAGCCACACCCCGAGGTAGACCCCGCACACGACCACCGCCCACCGCCCCCCGGGGCGGTGCCGGTCGTCGCGGCAGCCCGACCGGGCCAGGCCCTCACTCAGCACACCGACACCCATCAGCGCCCCCGGGGTAGCCAGGAACCGTCACCACCCGACGGGTCCCGCCGTCCATGATCACCCCGGCGTGTCCGTCGTCGGAAACGCGAGCCGACCATGGCGTGCAGCCAGCTGGCGGCGCACCTCTAGGACGGCGACCCCGGAGCCGGTCCCCGGTCCCCTGCGGTCCCGCCTATGACACCGACGCGGTCGATGAGCAGCGGCCGGTGGCGGGCTGGGGTGTGCGGGTGGTTACGAGGAGAACCGTGATGGCGGCGGCGCCGAGCAGGCCGGCGCCGCCGATGACGGTGCTGGGCGCCACCAGCGACGCCGCGGCACCGGCCGCGGCGACCGCCAGGCCCTGCCCGACGGTGATGCCCGCGCCGGCCACCCCGAACGCCCGCCCCCGCAGCTCCGGTGGCACGCGGGCCACGAACACGGTCCGGGCGAACAGCTCCACCGCCACCCCCAGCCCGGACACCGTGATCAGGGCGAGCGCCACCGCCCGGGGAGGGTCCAGCACACACACCGCGAGGGGTAGCACGACCAGCTGCGCCAGCGGCGCCACCAGCCGACCGGGATGGCGCCGACCCCACCGGGCCGCCACGACCCCGGCGACCACGTTGCCGACCGGGTTCGCCGCCAGCAGCAACGCCACCAGCACCGACCCCCCGGCCAGTTGCCGCGCGTAGGGCGCAGCCAGACCCTCCGGGACGATCGCGAACGCCGCCACCAACCAGGTCAGCAGAACCGCTCGGCGGACCCGACGATCGGACCAGATCGCACCCAGCCCGACCGCGGCGTCATCAAGCCCGCGGCGCCCCCGCGACGCCCACCCGCCGACCGGCGGGCCGGCCGGCTCAGCCGCCGCGGGCCGGTGGGTGACCCAGCACCGGATCAGGACCGCGGACGCCGCGAAGCTCGCGGCGTCGGCGAGCAGGGCGCTGGTCGGGGTCAACACGAGCAGCAGCAGGCCGCTACCGGCGAATCCGAGGACCTGCGCGAACTGCTGCAGGGTGCGGTCCACGACGAGCGCGGCGACGTACCGGTCCCCGGTGACGTCGGGGACCAGCGCCGCGCGGGCGGCGTCGAAGGGGGACTCGCCCACGTTCACCGCCACCAGCAGCAGTAGCAGCACCGGCAGTGTCAACCCGGGGATCGCCATGCCCGCGACCAGCACCGCCCGGATGACGTCGAGGGTCACCATCAGCTGCCGCCGCGGCCGGCGGTCGGCCAGCCCCGACAGCAGCGGACCGCCGACCACAGCGGGCAGGAAGGTCAGGGCGTAGGTCAACGCGGTCAACAACGCTGAGGAGGTCCGGTTGTACACGAGCACCGACAGGGCCACCCGGGCGACCTGGTCACCGACCGCCGACAGCAGCCCGGCCGCCGCCAGGGCCCGGAACTCCGGCAGCCCCAGCACCCCCCGGGCCGAGCCATGTCTACTCAGGTCCTCGTCCAACGGCATGGACGACCGTAGACAGGCCGGACTCGAGCCACCCCTGCACCACGCCCACGGCGGCCGCGTCGAGCCGGCCTTGACTGCGATCGGCCCGCCCTACCGCACCGCCCGGTCGATCACGAGTCGTCGCACCTGGGGTGGCCGACAGCTGAGTCTGACGGTGCTGGCTTGACGAGGCTCACCTTGGTCGGTCAGGTCCACTTGAGGTTGCGGGCGGTGCGGGCCACGGCTGGTCTCCTGTCTGCTCGGGTGGGTCGGTTCGGGTGTGTGGTCTGGTGGGTCAGGTCCACTTGAGGTTGCGGGCGGTGAGGGCCACGGCTGGTCTCCTGTCTGCTCGGGTGGGTCGGTTCGGGTGTGTGGTCTGGTGGGTCAGGTCCACTTGAGGTTGCGGGCGGTGCGGGCCACGGCTGACTCCCTACTTGTCTATGGGCGTAATGCACTGTTCGACAGGCAGATCAAACCTGCTTGTACGCCGCGATGAGCTAACGGCGTGTCGAGTACTAGCTACTGTGCGTGGGTACTTGAGCTTCCGGTCCAGACGCTGCCGGTAGGCCCCCCATTCGGTGGACAACCGGGGCGACCGTGAGGCGGACAGCGGTGATAGCGGAAACGGCAATGCGGTCAGTGGTGACGAAGGTGCGGAGCTGGGCGTTGTGGACCGCCCCGCGGTCGGTGATCGGGTGGGTCGCAGCGGTGGTCCTCCTCGCCGCCGGGGTGGCCACCGCCAGTGGTCTGACCACCACGGTCCGGCTTGTCCAGGTCGCCACCTGGGTCGGGCTCGCCGCCTGCGCAGCGATCTGCATCGAGGCTGTGCGCCGCGAGGGCGAGCCCGCCGGGGTCTCCCGGGACCTGCTGTCGGTGTGGACCCTGCCGGTCGCGCTGCTGCTGCCCCCGGTGTATTCGCTGCTGATCCCGATCCCGCTGACGGTGCTCCTGCAGCTGCGGGTCAGCCGCGGTCCGCTGTACAAGCGGACGTTCAGCGTCGCCGTGATCGGACTGGCGAACTGGGTCGTCTCCGAGGTGTTCCACCTCTACCTGGGCTGGACCGCCACCGGCCTCGCCGGGAACTCCTCGCCGCGGTGGGGGCTGGTCCTGGGCGTCGCTGTGGGATGCGCAGTCCTGGGGTGGGTGGTCAACGTGTTCTTCCTCGCGGTCGTCATCCGACTGGCCTCACCCGGCACGAGGGCCCGGGACCTGGTCGGCGCGCGCGACGACCGGGTCATCGACATCGGTGAGATCTCCCTCGGCATTGCGGTCACGGGCTGCTGGCTGCTCACCCCGTTCCTCGCGCTGGCGATGCTGGTGCCGGTCGTCCTGGTCCAACGGAGCCTGACCCACGCCCAACTGCGCGCCGCGGCCCGTCTCGATGCGAAGACCGGGCTGCTGAACGCGAAAGCCTGGCAGGAGGAGGCAGAACGGGAGATCGTCCGCGCGCATCGGCAGAACCAGCCGGTGGCGGTGGTCATCGCGGACATCGACCACTTCAAACGGGTCAACGACGCCCACGGCCACCTCGCCGGGGACGTGGCCCTGGCGGCCGCGGTGACCGCCCTCCTCAGTGGCATCCGCGTCTATGACCAGCTCGGCCGGTTCGGTGGGGAGGAGTTCACCGCCGTCCTGCCCGGCGCCGGCCCCGACGAGGCCTGCGCCGTCGCCGAACGGCTACGGCGGGCGGTGGCCGCGGTGCCCGTCCTGCTCGGGGACACCGCCGTCGCCCTCAGCGTCTCCGTCGGGGTCGCCGTGCTCGGCGAGCACGGCCACGACCTCACCGACCTCCTCGCCGCCGCCGACCACGCCCTGTACCAGGCCAAACAGACAGGTCGCAACCGGATCGTCCTCGCCGGGCAAGTTCACTGTGCAGGGGTCGACGGCGACGCCGTCGGCTCGCCCGAACGGGACCGGTCCTGAGCCTGACGTCAACGACGGGGGTGTCGTCGACGTCCGTGCTTTCGGTCGTTCGCGGTCGACCCGGGGCCGGAAGTCCGGCCGAAGACCCAACGACGGCAGGGGTACCGACGACAGCCCGCCGCATGACGACGGATCGTCCGGGTGTCCGTCAGGAGACGGGGAACGGACCGAGCACCGGGGTGAGGTCGACGTCCGACGGCAGCGCTCAGCTCGGATGAGGCGGTCCGCTCGGCGACATCACTTCAGGCAGTGGTGAGCAGTGTGGTGAGGTCGTCGGCCGGCATGGGGGGCCCGAGGTGGAAGCCCTGGAGGAGGTCACAGCCGGCGGCGGTGAGGTGGTCGGCCTGGGCCTGGGTCTCCACCCCTTCGGCGATCACGCGGAGGCCGAGGGTGTGGGCGACGGTGACGACGGCATCGATCAGGGCCGGCGCGCGGGGGTCGTCGGGCACACCGGCGGTGAACGCGCGGTCGATCTTGGCGTAGTCCACCCCGAGGTGGACCAGCCGCGACAGCGTGGACGTCCCGAAGTCGTCGACAGCGACCGGGTGCCCGGACAGCTGGTAGGGCCGCAGCAGCGCCCGGAGGGGTCGGTCGGCGAACGCGCCCTCGTCGATCTCCAACCCGAGATGGCCGGCGGACAGCTGGTGGCGGGACAGCGCGGCCTCGACCGCCCCGGGCAGCGCCGGGTCGGTGAGCTCGCTGCGGGCGAGGTTGCAGAACACCACCTCAGGGGCCCGGTCACCGAGCTGGCGCTGCCAGCTGCGGACCTGGGCGCAGGCCCGGTCGAGGACCCAGTGCCCGATCCGGGGAAGGGTCCCGTTGTCCGCGGCCAGGGACACGAACGCCTCCGCGGGTAGCAGTCCGTGCACGGGGTGGTTCCACCGCAGCAGGGCCTCGACTGCCCGCACCGGGCGGGAGGTGACCCCGACAGAGCCGACGGCCGGCCCGGCGTCAACGATGGGCTGGTAGTAGACGGCCAGCTGGCCCCGGTCCAGGGCGTCGAGCAGGTCCCAGTCCAGCTGCCACACGTCGCGCCCGCCGACCGCGGGCAGGGGACCGGAGACCACGACCCGGTCCCGGCCCTGGGCTTTCGCCTCGTACAGGGCGGTGTCGGCGATGGCGAGGAGGTCCTCGGCGGTCGCCGACGCCGGGGCGGCGGTCAGGGACACGGTGGTCAAGGCGGCGCCCATGCTCGCCGAGACCACCTGGTCGACGCCGGCCACCCGGATCGGGGGAGCCAGTACCTCCTGGAGGCGGTCGGTGATCCGGTCCACCGACGCGCGCAGCTCCTGCTCACTGGACCCGGCCAGGTTCTCGCAGAACAGGACGAACTCGTCCCCGCCGAGCCGGGCCACGGTGTCCCCGTCACGCAGGACAGCGGTCAACCGGCGGGCGACCTCGACCAGGACCGCATCCCCGGCGGCGTGCCCGGCGCTGTCGTTGACGGCCTTGAACCGGTCGAGGTCGATGAACACCGCGGCGTTCACCTGCCCGGTGCGCCGTCCCACCGCGAGGGCGTGGGTCATCCGGTCCAGCAGCAGTCCCCGGTTCGGGAGCCCGGTGAGCCCGTCGGTCATCGCCAGCACCTGTAGCTGCTGCTGCGCGGCCCGGGCGGTGTCCCGGTCGGCGGCCATCACCAGGTAGGACACCGCGACGTCGGCGAGCAGCCCGGCCGCGGCCCGTTCCGCCGCCGTCCACTCGGCGGGGGCGGCGCGGTAGAGGTCGAGGGTTCCCCAGCTGCGTCCGCGGCTGACCAGCGGTACCGCGATCACCGCCCGCACATCCAGGGCGCGGACCGCGGGGCCATACTGCGGCCACCGCGGATCCGCGGACAGGTCCGCCACCGCCACCGGCTGGCCCGAGCTCAGCGCGTCCTGGCAGGGACCCTGGCGCAGCACGTCCTGCAGCTGCTCGACCTGCACCATCTGCGGCCCACCCCGGGCGTCGAGGTAGCGGACCCGGGGACCCGCGCCGCTGTCGACCCGGTCGGTGCTCATCACCCCGACCCCGTCGACCTCGAACGCCGCAGCCGCCGCGGCGCACAGCTCGCGGAGCATCGTGTCGAGGTCGAAGTCCCCGGTCGCCGCCCGCGACAACCGCCCGACCGCCTCGACCAGCACGTCAGCATGCACCGCGCACCCCACCCGGAGACCGACTCGACGACCCGGCGGACCTCACCCGCCCCGACGGTGCCGGAGGGCACATGTCGGCGCGAGCCCAGCTCGGCGTGCCCGGTCAGGATCCGGCATCCGTTCGGCGTTCCCCGCGAACGGCGCTCACCACCAGCTACGCCGACAAGCCCTCGGTCCCCCCACTATGACACCCGATGATCATGGTCAGCCCCGTCGAGCGCTGTTCAAGTCAGGCCCGACCACCGTCAGCGCGACGCGACGCCCACCAGCACGGCGAGTGCGTGTGGCGCACAGCCGCAGCGTCCACCGACCCGCCGTTTCAGGCGGCCCGGGGGGATCAGGTTGGGCGGCGGCGCGGGCGGTGAACGCGGGCCACCGGGTGGCGGTGACCCGGACGGTGGATCGGTCGCCACCGGCGGAGGGTGCGCGTTCGGCGTTGAGGGCGTCGCGCCGGCCGCCGTTGATGTCCGGATCAGGGCCGCTGGGGCCAGCCCCAGGGTCGACGGAATCGGGGGAGGTGGGGGTGGTGAGCACAGGGAGGGCACCTGACTGGGACCGCGGGCGCCCGGTTCGGGTTGATCGACCGAAAGCGGGGCCTCGGGCGCTGCCGCGGTCCGTGGGTGACCCGGGTTTCCCCAGCCTCCCAACCGGGACCTGTCCCTTCGCTCACGGCGCCGCGGGCGGCGCGCGCGGTGGGGTAGTCCGGTCGGCGGTCGCGGTGAGCGCTCCGCCCGGGTCGGTACGACGTGGTGGTGTGCTGACCTACCGGTCGTGAGCCGTGCCTACTCCACCACCTGGCACGGGACACGGTCCGTGGGTCGGGTCGTGCCATGGTTCCCTTCGAGGGCGCCGACGGGGCGGCCAGGTGGGGTGGGGCGGTGGGGGCGTGACCGGCGGACCGTCGCCGACGCCGACGCCGCGGCCCGGCCCGCCGGCGCCGTACCGGTATCCGCGGCTGCCCCGCCCGGTGCGGCACCGGTCACCGGCGAACCAGGTCCGCCATGACGACCTCCCGCTGGGGGCGCGGATCGCGGACAAGGTGACCGCGGTCTTCGGGTCGTGGGCGTTCATCCTCATCCAGACCGCGCTGATCGTCGTGTGGCTGGCGTACAACGCCTACGTCGCGGTCCACTTTCTGCACAGCAGCCGGTTCGACCCGTACCCGTTCATCCTGTTGAACCTGCTGTTCTCCACCCAGGCCGCCTACGCCGCCCCGCTGATCCTGCTCAGCCAGAACCGGACCACCGAACGGGACCGGGTCAAGGCCGAACACGACTTCGACGTCAACGTCCTCGCCCTGCGGACCCTCGCCGAGCTGCTGGGTGACGTCCACGACCCTGCCGCGCAGCAGGACCTGCGGGCCCGGATCGCGGACCTCCTCGGCTCCGACCCGGACATTCCCGCTGCCGGCCCGCCGGCGGCGGACGGGCGCACCCCACACCCGTGACCGATCGGAGCTGGTCGGTCACCCCAGTCACGGGACACCTCTCCACACGGTGGGTACTGCCCCCGGGACGAACGACGGGGTAACTGCCATGGCTGCGACCCCGACCAGTCGACCGAGGTACGGCGGACAGGAAGAAAAAACAACCCTGTCGATCGGACTACCAGGGCCGTCGAGGAGTGGAGGACAGGACGGCCCGCTCGAGAGAGTGGCCGCAGAAGGGGTGAGTCGACGCGCCAGCCACCATCGGCGCCAGCCGTGGCGGGAATCGAGTGATCGGGGGCTCGGGAGTCCACCGCGCGGTGCACGGGTCGGTTGTTCGGGTATCGCGGTGACTGGGGGAGCGGGCTCGGTCAGCGTGGTGTTCGGTGATCATCACGTCCTCATTTGGCTCGATCGCCGGGTCACCGCGGTGGCCAACCTGATATCGGTGGGCGGTCCCAGGAAGCCGGTCACGGTCGACGCGGCTTCGTGCTCGGGGTCGGCTGCCTTCACCGGTGGAGGGTCGCTGCACGTGCACGGCATGAGGAGCCGGCCGGGTCACTTACCCGGTGGGCGGTAGGTCACCGAGTCGTGGAGGGGTGGTCGGTGGAGGTGCGACGGCATGCCCATGAGCGTGACCGGGTGGCGTCGCTGGACACCTATGACGTGGCGCCCGCGGTGGCGGATGAGTCATTCGACGCCCTGACCCGGCTGGCCGCCCAGGTGTGCCGGGCCCCGGCGGCGGTGGTCAGCCTGGTCGGTGCTGACCGGCAGTGGTTCCTGGGCCGGTGCGGGGTCGATGTGACCCAGACGCCGCGGTCGGAGTCGGTGTCGTCGGACGTGGTCGCGGCCGAGGCTGCGCTGGTGGTCCCGGACCTGGCCGCGGTGCCCCGTTACGCCGACCTGCCCCTGGTGACGGGGTCACCGCAGTACCGGGCCTACGCCGGGGTCCCGCTGATCGGGCGGGACGGGCTGCCCCTCGGGGCCCTGTGCGTGCTGGACACCGCGGCCCGGGGTTTCGGCGCCGACCAGCTGACCGGGTTGGCCACCCTCGCCCGCCAGGTGATGACCACCCTCGAGCTGCGCCGCTACGACGTGGCGCACGCCGCGACCTCCCCGTCGGTGGTGGCGGAGGCCACCGAGCCGCAGCGGCTGCGGCGGGCGCTGGACCACCACGAGTTCGTCCCCCACTTCCAGCCGGTGGTCGACATGGCCACCGGCGCCGTCACCGGACTGGAGGCCCTGGTCCGCTGGGCGCACCCCACCCGGGGTCTGCTGGGTCCGGACACGTTCCTGGCGGGCATGCAGACCGGGGCGCTGGTCGGATGGGTCGGCCGGGAGATGGTCCGGGCGGCGTGCGCGCTCGTGGTCGATCTCCGGATGCGGGGGGTGACGCTGCCCCACGGGGTGGCCGTCAACATCGCCGGCCGCCAGCTGGCCGTGCCCGGGCTGGCCCGGGAGATCCGGGGGATCCTGCGCGAGTACGGATTGCCGGGGTCGGCGTTGACCGCGGAACTCACCGAGACCACCCCGCTCCTCGATTCCGCCGTGGCCCGCGGCGAGCTGCAGCAGCTGCGGGACGCCGGGATGGCGGTCCTGGCCGACGACTTCGGGGTGGGCTGGTCGAACCTGGCCCGGTTGTTGGAGTTGCCGCTGTCGGGGCTCAAGCTCGACCGAGCGCTGGTGACCACGATGGTCGGGGACCCGGTCCGCGACCACATGGTCGAAGCGGCGGTCGCGTTGGCCACCACGATGGGATTCGCCGTGGTCGCTGAAGGGGTGGAGACCGGAGCGGTGCGGGACCGGCTGCTGCAGCTGGGGTGCCGCCGCGGTCAGGGGTGGCTGTTCGGTGCGGCCATCCCTGCCGCTGACGTGACCGCGCTGCTCACCCGTCGTGCCCGACCGGACCCTGACGTCGTGGACACCGACACCGACACCGACACCGACACCGACACCGACACCGACACCGACCCCTACCCCGACACCTACACCGCCTGGGCCGCCGCGGACTCCGTGGCGGTGGGTGTCGCTCTGGAGTCGAACCTGGCTGAGCTGGAGTGTTCCCGCTACAGCGACCGCCGCGGCGTCGCCGACCGGGCCCGGCAGCTGCTGCTCACGGCCCGGGGGTACGGCCTGTCCGCCCTGGCCGGGCGGGCGGAGCTGATCCTGGCCGACGAGGCCGCCCACGGCGCCGACGTCACCGCCGCGGTCGACACCGCCCGGAGGGTCCTGCTCCGGGCCCGCGCCCAGGGTCAGCCGACGGTGGCCGCGTGCAGTGAAGCCGTGATCGCGTGGTCCCTGGACCGGATGGGCGCGAAAGGTGACGCCCTGTCCCACGCGGTGGAAGCGCTCCGGCTGCTCCCCGCCGACGCCCCACCCCACCTGGGCGTCGACCACCGCCTGCTCCTGGCGTTGCTGAACTCCCAGCAGACCGCCGACGGCAGCTACGTCGAGGTCTTCGACCGTGTCCTCACCGACGCTGTCCGACTCGGCAACCCGCACCTGCTGCTGTCGGTGCTCAACAACTACGCGTGGACCCTGTGGAACCACGGTCAGGTGTCGGCAGCTGTGCCGCTCATCCGACGTTTGCAGGGGGTGGCCACGGCGGCGGGGATCCCGCTGAACTCGACCATGCTCGACACGATCGCCTCGGTCCTGCTCGACACCGGCGACCTCGACGGCGCCGAGACGGCGGGGCGACTCATGGTCGACCCCGCCACCCCCGAGGCCGAGGTCCGCGCCGCCCCCGAGGCCCTGCTGACGATGGCCCGGATCGAACACCAACGCGGCCGCCGCGACCGGGCCCTGCTCCTGGTCCGTCGGGCCGAGCAGGTCGCCACCGATCGGGAACTCCCCGAGATCACCGCGGTGGCCGCCATGGACAAGGCCCGGCTGCTCGCCGACACCGGGGACTACCAGGGCGCCTACGAGGCGATGTCGGTCTCCCACGACACCTGGGCCCGGGTCCGTGACCGCGACGCCGACGCCCGCGCCACGTCCTTGCGCGCCGTGTACGAAACCGAGCAGGACCGGCTCGACGCCGAACCGGATCCTCTGGGCGCCGCCGCCCCCGACGATCTCGCCGACCGGGACACCCTCACCAGCCGGTCGAGCCACCACCGACCCAGCAGCCGGTGAGGCTGCACACACCGCACATCCGGCGTCGTCGACGTCACCGGCGGCAGCGCGGCCGCTGGGTCCGGCCGCTCGTACCCCGCGATCACCGAACCGGCGAGAGGGGCCGGCCTGTTCACGGTCGGTCGCCCTTCCGGGTGACAGGTCCCCGACCGGACCCGCCGCGGCCTGTGCGTTGTGCGCTCAGTCGATCACACCACCACCCCACGGCCACCGGCAGGGGCGCTTGCGGTGACGATTGGTCGTTGTCCGCTTACCATTCGTACAGGTGATCAATGCCGCCGCTCACCTTGTGTTTGATCATTCCCGGTCCGGTCCGCCGAGTGGCGGATCGGCAGCTACGGTCGCCTGAGCAGGGCACCGCCGTCCCTGCCGGGCGTGAGATGCGGGGGAACCGGATGGCTCAGCCCGGATCCACCGTTGGGTTGGGGGGCGGTGAGCAGGTCGTGAGGGCG
>CAXSIB010000032.1:0-14637 GCA_964237095.1 uncultured Actinomycetales bacterium | reverse complement strand
ACTGGCCGCCGAGACCCTCCTGCAGGGCGTTCGCCGCACCCGGGTCCGGCTCGTCGACGGCGATCTCGTTGATGAGGTTGTCCACGTGCAGGAACATCAGCTCTCCCGTGCTCGAGTGGCGCGCCCGGCAGGCCGCAGGATCAGGCAACCCCACCCCGGGCGGACCGGCAACCGGGAGTGACCGACGACTGCGCGAATAGTGACCGAGAGCGAGCGTCGACCAGCACCGGGTGAACCCTGCTCGCCTCGATCCGGCGGCGGTGTGGACAAGGCGCGTCCCGGTCCGGTCCCGGGCGAACCTGCGGTCATGACCGGGAGCCTCGACGCCGCCGCGCTCGCGGCCGGGCTCGCGGCGGCCGCCGCCGGGGCCGCCGGGGGAGTGCTCGTTCCCGCCGTGGTGGCGCGCCTGCCCCGCCCACGCGACCTGCGCCCCGGCGAGCCGGGCCCGGACTACCCGGCCCTGGCCCGGCGACCCGGGCTCCGGCCGGCGGCGACCGCCGTGGGCGCCCTCGCCGGGCTCGTCCTCGGGCTGCGTCTCGGCACCGAGCCCGTGCTGCCCGCGATGGTGTGGCTCGCCGTCGCCGGGCTCGTCCTGAGCGTCGTCGACCTGCGGGAGCACCGGCTGCCCGACGCGGTCCTGCGCCCGGCCGCCACCGTCCTGCTCCTCCTGCTGGGGCTGGCCACCGCGGCCGCGGGGACCTCCCGCCCGCTCGTGCGGGCGCTGCTCGGCGCCGTCCTGACCGGCGGGTTCCTGCTGCTCGCGGTCCTCGCCCGACCCGGGGGACTCGGGCTGGGCGACGCGAAGCTGGGGCTGCTGACCGGGGCGGCGCTCGGCTGGGTGTCGGTGTCCGCGGTGCTCGTGGGGCTGCTCGCCGGACTCCTCCTGGGCGGGGCGGCGGCGCTGGTGCTGGTCGCGGTCGGCCGCGCCACCCGCACGACGCCGGTCGCCCTCGGCCCGGCGTTGCTGGCGGGTGCCCTGCTGGTCGTGCTCCTGCACGGCCCCTGAGCGCGGGCGGGTGCATGGGAGACTCGGGGCCATGCTGCGTTGGCTGACCGCCGGGGAGTCCCACGGGCCGGCGCTGGTCGCCACTCTCGAGGGGCTGCCCGCCGGGGTCGCCCTGACCACCACCGCCATCGGCGCCGCGCTGGCCCGCCGCCGCCTCGGCTACGGCCGCGGCGCGCGGATGTCGTTCGAGGCCGACGAGGTCAGCGTGCTCGGCGGCCTGCGCCACGGCCGGACCCTCGGGAGCCCGCTCGCGATCGTCATCGCGAACACCGAGTGGCCGAAGTGGGACCAGGTGATGGCCCCGGACCCCGTCGACCCCGAGACCCTGGCCGGCCTGGCGCGCAACGCCCCGCTCACCCGGCCGCGCCCCGGGCACGCCGACCTCGCGGGGATGCAGAAGTACGGCTTCGACGACGCCCGGCCGGTGCTGGAGCGGGCGAGTGCGCGCGAGACCGCCGCCCGGGTCGCCCTCGGCGCCGCCGCGGAGGCGTTCCTCCTGCAGGCACTGGGAGTCCGGGTGCTGTCGCACACCGTCGAGCTCGGGACGGTCGCCGTCCCCGCCGGGGCGCCGCTGCCCGGCCCGGGCGACGAGGCGCGCCTGGACGCGGACCCGCTGCGGTGCACCGACCCGGCGACGAGCGCCGCGATGGTGGCCGAGGTCGACACCGCCCGCAAGGACGGCGACACCCTCGGCGGGATCGTCGAGGTCCTCGCCTACGGGCTCCCGCCGGGGCTGGGCTCCTACGTCGCGGGCGACCGGAAGCTCGACAGCCGGCTCGCGGGCGTCCTCATGGGCATCCAGGCGGTCAAGGGGGTCGAGCTCGGCGACGGGTTCACCCTCGCCCGCACCCGGGGCTCGGCCGCGCAGGACGAGATCGTCACGAGCGGCGGGGGCCTGCACCGGGTCACCGGCCACTCCGGCGGCACCGAGGGCGGCATGAGCACCGGAGAGGTGCTGCGCGTCCGGGTCGCGATGAAGCCGATCTCGACCATCCCGCGGGCGCTGCGCACCGTCGACGTCGCGACCGGTGAGGCCGCCAAGGCCATCAACCAGCGCTCGGACGTCTGCGCGGTCCCCGCGGCGGGCGTCGTCGCGCAGGCGATGGTGGCCCTCGTCCTCGCCGACGCGGTGCTGGAGAAGTTCGGCGGGGACTCCGTCGCGGAGACCGCGCGCAACCACGCCGCGTACCTGGCCGAGCTCGTCGCCCGGGGGCTGGCCGTCGGCACGGACGTCCCTGCCGGTGACGAGGCGCCGGTCGGCGCGGCCGCGGTGGCGGGGTGAGTCCGGCCGTCGTCCTCGTCGGCGCCCCCGGCTCGGGCAAGACCACCGTCGGCCGCCTGCTCGCCGCCCGCCTCGGGGTCGCCTTCCGCGACACCGACGAGGACATCGAGACCGCGACCGGATCGCCCATCACCGACCTCTTCATCGACGTCGGCGAGCAGGAGTTCCGCGACCTCGAGCGGGACGCGGTCGCCGCCGCCCTCGACACCGCCGAGGGGGTCCTCGCCCTGGGTGGCGGCGCCGTGACCGACGCCGCCACCCGGATGGCGCTGGCGGCGCACCGCGTGGTCTACCTCGACGTCACCGCGCCGACCGCCGGTGAGCGGGTCGGGCTGGCGCGGTCGCGGCCGCTGCTGCTCGGCAACGTCCGCGGCCAGCTGCGGGCGCTGCTCGAGGCGCGGCGCCCGCTCTACGACCAGGTCGCGACCGTGACCGTCGACACCGACGGCCGGACCCCCGACGAGGTGGCCGACGAGGTGCTCGCCGCCCTGGCCCGCCCGGACGTGCGATCGGAGCCGGTGCGACCCGAGCCGGCGCGGGGCGAGGCGTGAGCGTCCGGATCGCGGTGCGCGCCGAGCACGACTACGAGGTCGTCATCGGCGAGCACCTGCTGGACGAGCTCGCCCCGATGCTCGGTGACGGCGTCCGCCGGGTCGCCGTCGTGCACGCCGCGCCGCTGCGGGCGACGGGGGAGGTCGTGCGCGAGCACCTGCTCGCCGCGGGCTACGAGGCGATCGCCCTCGAGGTCCCCGACGCGGAGTCGGCGAAGACCGCGGAGGTCGCCGCGTTCTGCTGGCAGGTGCTGGGCAAGCAGGGCTTCACCCGCTCGGACGCGGTCGTCGGGGTGGGCGGCGGCGCGGTCACCGACCTCGCCGGCTTCGTCGCCGCGACGTGGCTGCGCGGGGTCCGGGTCGTGCAGGTGCCGACCACCCTGCTGGGCATGGTCGACGCCGCCGTCGGGGGCAAGACCGGCATCAACACCAGTGAGGGCAAGAACCTGGTCGGGGCGTTCCACTCCCCGGCGGGCGTCCTCTGCGACCTCGCGACCCTGTACGCGCTGCCGCGCACCGAGTACGTCGCCGGGCTCGCGGAGGTGCTCAAGTGCGGGTTCGTCGCCGACCCGGTGATCCTCGACCTCGTCGAGGCCGACCCCGCGGCGGCCACGGACCCGGCGGGGGTGGTCGCCGCGGAGCTCGTCGAGCGGGCTGTGCGGATCAAGGCCCGGGTGGTGTCCGACGACCTCACCGAGACCGGCCGCGACCGTTCCGGCGGCATCGGGCGCGAGGTCCTCAACTACGGCCACACCTTCGCCCACGCGGTGGAGAACCTCGAGCGGTACCGGTGGCGCCACGGGGCCGCGGTCAGCGTGGGCATGGTGTTCGTGGCCGAGCTCGCGGCCGTGACCGGTCATCTCGACGCCGCGACCGCGGCGCGGCACGGCGAGGTGCTGCGGTCGGTCGGGCTCCCGACGACCTACCGCGCCGGGGTGTGGCCGCAGCTGGTCGAGGTGATGCGCCGGGACAAGAAGACCCGCGGCGACCGGCTCCGCTTCGTCGTCCTCGACGGTCTGGCCAAGCCGGCGATCCTCGACTCCCCGGATCCCCAGGCCCTGCTGGCCGCCTACGCCGAGGTGTCGGCCGCCTGAAGCCTGCGGCGGCAACCGGAGTTGACGAGACCGGCTTCGTCAATCTAGGTTGACGGCCATGCCGGACACCAGCGAGATCGTCGAGGCCACCGCGAGTGCGGACCCGGCCGTCGGGCTCCGGGCGGTCGCCGCCCTGCGCCGGCTCGCCGAGCAGCTGGAGGACCTCCAGGTCGCGAGCGCCCGCAGCCGCGGCTGGTCCTGGGCCGACATCGCCGCGGCCATCGGCGTGTCCAAGCAGGCCGTCCACAAGAAGCACGCCGGGCGGTCGCCCGGCTCCGAGCGGAGGTCGTGATGTTCGAACGCTTCACCAACCGGGCCAGGGACGCGGTGAGCGGCGCTGCCGACGAGGCGCGGGCCCTCGGCGGGGAGACCGTCGGTGCCGAGCACCTGCTGCTCGCGATGCTGGCCGACGCCGGGAGCATCGCCACGAAGGTCCTGCGGGGTCACGGCATCGAGCGGTCCGCGGTCCTGCGCGAGGTGACCACCGCCAGCACCCGCGACGCCGACGCGCTGCGGGGCATCGGCATCGACCTCGAAGAGGTCCGGCGGCGGGCGGAGGCCGCCTTCGGCCCCGGTGCCCTCGACCGGCCGCAGGCCCGCCGGGCCGGTCGGTCGGGCCGGCGGCGGTCCGTGGGCGGCCGCCTCCCCTTCGGCGACTCGGCCCGGGCGGTGCTGGAGGCCTCACTGCGGGCGGCCGAGGACCTCGGCGTCGGCTACATCGGGACCGAGCACCTGCTGCTCGGCATCGTCGCCGACGAGCGGAGCGCCGCGACGATCATCCTGCGGCGACTGGGGATGGGCCTCGACCGGACCCGCCTGCAGGCCCGGATCCTCGAGGAGCTCGGGCGCGCGGCCTGAGCGTCGCGCCCCGCGCGGATCGCGGCGACCCGGCTCGCCCGCCCGGGCCGGCCGCCGCTGCCTACCATCGGTCGATGGCGACCTGGGACGACGTCCGCCGCCTCGCCGCGGCCCTGCCCGAGGCGACGGAGACCACCGGCCGCGACGGTCTGGCCGGCTGGCGCGCCCGCGGGAGGGCCTTCGCCTGGGAACGACCGCTGCGCCGCGGCGATCTCGAGGCCCTCGGTGCGCAGGCGCCGACCGGCGACGTGCTGGGCGTCCGGGTCGCCGACGTCGGGGTCAAGGCGGCGCTGGTCGCCGACGACCCGGCGGTCTGCTTCACGACCCCGCACTTCGACGGGTACGCCGCCGTCCTGGTCGTCCTCGACCGGATCACCCTGCCTGTACTGGAGGAGCTGCTGCTGGAGGCCTGGCTGGCCAGCGCGCCGAAGCGCCTCGCCCGGGCCCACCGCGAGGCCTGACCCGGCGCAGCCGCCGGCCCGCAGCCGCCGGACCCGCAGGCATCGGACCGCAGTCGTCGGGCCGGTACGGGTCAGACCCGCTGGCGGCCGAGGAGCGCCGGCAGCCCCTCGGTGGACAGGACGTGCCCGCGGATGAGCGCGAGCGCGCCGATCACCCCGACGCGCGCGTCGAGGCGACTGCCCTCGATGACCAGCGAGCGGGTCGCCAGCGGGGTCGCCCGCCGGTAGACGACGGAACGGATCCCCGCCAGCACGTCGTCGGTCAACGGGGCCAGGGGTCCGCCGACGACGATCACCGACGGGTTGTAGCAGTTGACCAGGGTCGCGACGAGGGACCCGATCCGCTCCGACGCCCGCCGGACCACCTGCTTGGCCCGGGCGTTGCCGGCGAGGACGAGGTCGACCACGTCGTGGCTGGTGCGGGTGGGCAGACCGGCCGCCGCGAGCTCCCGCGCCATCGCCGTGCCGGAGGCGACCGCCTCGATGCAGCCGGTGTTCCCGCACGTGCACAGGACGTCCCCCGCGTCGGGGAGCTGGATGTGGCCGATGTCCCCGGCCGCGCCGTCGGCGCCGCGGTGGACCCGCCCGCCGTCCACGATGCCGCTGCCGATGCCCGAGCCGATCCGGATGAACAGCAGGAGCTCGGGTTCGGAGCCGCGCGCGCCGTACTCCCCGAGCGCCATGAGGTTCACGTCGTTGTCGACGAGCACCGGGCAGGCGAAGTCCGTGGCGAAGTGGTCAGGCACCCGGAGCCCGTCCCAGCCGGGCATGATCGGCGGCCGGACGACGGTGCCGGTGTCGAACTGCACGGGACCGGGGACCCCGATCCCGATGCCGCGGACGAGGTCCGGGCCGCCCCCCGCGGCGGTCAGCAGCTCGTGGACGACCTCGGTCACGCGGGCCAGCACGACCGCCGGCCCGGAGTCGATGAGCAGCTCGGCCGAGTGCTCGGCGAGCACCGTGCCCGCGAGGTCCGCCAGGGCGACGCGCAGGTGCGTCGCCCCGATGTCCGCCGCGACCACCAGCCCGGCCGCCGGGTTGAGCCGCAGCCCGACTGGCGGCCGGCCGCCCGACGACGGGCCGGTCTGGTCCTCCAGCAGCAGGCCCTCGTCCAGCAGGGTGCCGACCCGGTGGGTGACGGTCGAGCGGGCGAGCCCGCTGAGCCGAGCGATCTCGGTGCGCGACGGCGCCCGCCCGTCGGCGACCATCGCCAGGATGTCGCTCAGGGATCCGGGCACCGCGGGTCTCGCCGCCGTCGTCGGCCGGGCTGTCGTCACGCCGCCTCTTCCTTCAGCTGAGAAACAAAGTCCGGCTCTTCCTGAATCAAGGTAACCCTGTTACGTTCCTCCACGAACACAAGGTCGCTTCGATGACGAAGGAGTCCGGTGAGCACACGTCTGCGCGTCGGCCTCGTGGGGACCGGGTTCATCGGGTCGGTGCACGCCCGTTCGATCCACGCCGCGGGAGCCGACCTGGTCGGGGTCGCCGCCTCCGATCCCCAGCGCTCACAGGAGGCCGCGCACCGCCTCGGTGCCCGCCGCGCCTTCGCGAATGCCCTCGACCTGGTCACCGACGACGGTGTCGACGTGGTCCACATCGCCACCCCCAACGACCTGCACCACCCCCTCGCGCTCGCGGCGCTCGAGGCCGGCAAGCACGTCGTGTGCGAGAAGCCCCTCGCGCTGTCCGCCGCGGACGCCGCGGAGCTGCGTGCGGCGGCCGACGCCCGCGGGCTCGTCGGCGCGGTCCCGTTCGTCAACCGCTTCCACCCGATGGCCCGCGAGGCGCGCGACCAGCTGTTGCGGGGGGACCACGGGACGGTGCACACCATCCACGGCTCCTACCTGCAGGACTGGCTGCTCGACCCGCGCGGCACCAACTGGCGGGTCGCCGGCGACCGCGGCGGCCCGTCGCGCGCCTTCGCGGACATCGGCTCGCACTGGTGCGACCTCGCCGAGTGGCTGACCGGCGACCGCCTCACCGAGGTGAGCGCGACGACGTCGACGGTGGTGGCGGAGCGGCCCGTCGGCGGTGGGGCCACGTTCTCCGACCGGTCGGACCTCGACGGCGCGCCGCTCGTCGCGGACACCGGCGCCGTCGACACGGACACGCTTGAGACAGCGGCCGTCGACACCGAAGACGTGGCCTGCCTGGTGTTCCGGACCGCAGGAGGCGCGACCGGGGCGCTGACCGTCAGCCAGGTCGCGGCCGGCCGGAAGAACCGGCTGTGGATCGAGGTCGACGCCACCCGCCACAGCGTCGCCTTCAACCAGGAGGAGCCCGAGCAGCTCTGGGTCGGCGCCCAGCGCGGCGCGGACCTGCTCGCGCGCGATCCCGGCGAGCTGTCGGCGGGCTCGCGGCCGTACGCGGTCCTGCCCGCGGGGCACGTGCAGGGCTTCCACGACTGTTTCGACGCCTTCGTCCGCGACGTCTACCGCACCGTCGGGTCGGGTGTGGTGGTCGAAGGCCTGCCGACCTTCGCCGACGGCGAGCGCTCCGCCCGGATCGTCGAGGCCGTGCTGGCGTCGGCGGACAAGCACGCCTGGATCGAGGTCTGATGGAGCTCGCCTTCTTCACCGCGTGCATGGCGCGCACCCCGCTGGCCGAGGTGGTCGGCTGGGCTGCCGCGCACGGCTTCGGCGCCCTCGAGCTGGCGGTCTGGCCGCGGATCGGCGGCCGGGAGTTCGAGGCCAGCCACCTCGACGTCGCCCACCTCGACCGCACCGCGGCCGAGCAGACCCTCGCGCTGTTCGCCGAGCACTCGCTGTCGATCAGCGCCCTCGGCTACTACGAGAACAACCTGCACCCGGACCCGGCGGTGCGGGCCGCGGTGGCCGAGCACGTGCACCGGTGCGTCGATGCCGCGCAGCTGCTGGGAGTCCCGTACGTCGGCACCTTCATCGGGCGCGACTGGACCCGCCCGGTGCAGGAGAACCTCCGCGAGGCGGAGCGGGTCATGCCCGCGCTGGTCGACTACGCGGGTGAGCGCGGGGTGACCCTGATGGTCGAGAACTGCCCGATGGAGGGTTGGAGCCCGGACGGGTACCCGGCCAACCTCGCCTACAGCCCGGAGCTGTGGGACTGGATGTTCGACCTCGGCCTGCGCCTCAACTACGACCCGAGCCACCTGGTGTGGCTGGGCATCGACCCGGTCACCGCGCTGCGTCCCGTCGTCGACAAGGTCGTCCACGTCCAGGCCAAGGACGTCGAGCTCGATCTCGCCGCCCGCAACCGGGTGGGTGTCTTCGGGCGGACGGTGGGCCGGAAGGACGGCTGGGACGTCGGCTGGTGGCGCTACCGGATCCCCGGCCTCGGCGAGGTCGACTGGCGCCGGGTGGTCGACACCCTCTACGAGCACGGGTACACGGGTGCGATCTCCGTCGAGCACGAGGACCCCGTGTGGGGCGGCAGCCCGGAGCGGGTCCGCCAGGGCCTGCGCATCGCCGAGCGCACGCTGACGCCCCTGCTCGTCGACTGACGGCGCCCACCGACCACCCGGCCGATCCACTCACCCGACGACGAGGAGTGCGACATGTACCGAACGAACAGACGGCAGCTCATGGGGCTGGGGATCGCCGGCGGGGCCGGGCTCCTGCTCGACGCCTGCGGCAGCAGCGGGGATGGCTCGGGGCCGGCGTCGGCGGGCCCCGCGTCGTCCGCCGGGTCCTCGGGCGGCTCGCTGGCGTCCTCGACGGTCTCCGCGGCGCCCCCCGCACCGAAGGTCATCAGCGGGACCGTCACGATGGCCGAGCCGGGGGACAACCCCGGGGACATCGCGCTGCGCAAGACCCTCGCGGCCAACTTCATGAAGGCCAACCCGAAGATCACCGTCAACTTCACGATCGTGCCGGGCACGACGTACGACCAGAAGATCCAGACGATGATCGCCGGCGGCAAGGCCCCGGACATCTTCGGGACCGGCGACGTCCAGATCCCGAACATCGTGGCCAAGAAGTTCGCCCTCGACCTGATGCCGTACGTCAAGCGGGAGAACTACGACCTGACCGGGTTCTATCCCGAGATCGTCGAGAACCTCACCTACGACGGGCAGCTGGTCGGGCTCACCGACAACTTCGACACCGAGGTCATGTACTACAACACCGACCTGTTCACGAAGGCCGGGGTGGCCGAGCCGACCGACGACTGGACCTGGGACGACTTCGTCGCCGCGGCCCGCAAGCTGACCTCCGGCAGCGGCCCCACCAAGGTCTACGGGGCCCTGTACGACAGCTGGTTCGCCCCCTACTTCGACCAGATGTGGGCGAACGGGGCCAGCCCCTACGCGGCCGACGGCAAGAGCTGCGGGTACGACTCCCCGGCCGCGGTCACCGCGTTCACCCAGATCACCGACCTGTACCAGGAAGGCCTGTCCCCGCTGCCGGGCTCCTTCAGCGAGAACGGCTCCGAGCAGTCGTTCCTCACCGGCCGCATCGCGATGATGATCGGCAACGGCCGCTGGTCGGCCTACACCTTCAAGGACGTCACCAAGTTCGGCTGGAAGATCGCCCCGCTGCCCAAGGGGAGCGCCGGGCGGGCCAACTTCTTCCACATCGGCATGTTCGCGATCGCCCGGACGAGCAGGAACCCCGAGGCGGCGTTCGAGTTCCTCAAGTACATGGTCAGCGAGGACGGCATCAACGCCGGGCTCGTCGACATGCAGGGCATCCCCTCGCGGAAGTCGATCGCGGAGAGCGCGGCCTTCAAGAACACGGCCTTCAACACCAAGCACAACACCGTCCAGCCGTTCTTCACCTCGCTGCCGACGGTCCGCCGGGCCCCTTCGCTGACCAACTTCAACCAGGTCCAGGACACGGTCACCGCGAAGCTGAGCCCCATGTGGACGCTCAAGCAGACCCCCGCCGTGGTCCTGCCCACGGTGGTCTCCGCCGTGAACCCGCTGCTGGCGGCGGGCGGCGCCGTGGGCGGCGGCTGATGGCCACGTCCGTCACCCGGCCCGCCGTCCCGGTCCCGGTCGCGGCGGCGGCCGCGGTCACCGCCACCCGGCGGCGGCTGCACCGGCGGCCGCACCGGCGGATGTCGCGGGCGCGGGCCCGGGAGGCGATGGCCGGTTACCTGTTCATCACGCCCAGCGTGCTGCACTTCCTGCTGTTCACCGTCTACCTGCTCGGGCTGTCCCTGGTCATCTCGACGTGGGTGTGGGACCTGCTGACCCCGCACCACTACCGGGGGCTGTACAACTACCGGACGCTGCTGTTCCACGACCCGGTCTTCCGGACCGCGTTCCGCAACACCCTGCTGTACGCGCTGTTCACGATCCCGACCGGGATGGCCCTCGGGCTGCTGTTCGCCCTCGCGGTGAACCAGAAGCTCAAGGGGATCTCACTCTTCCGGGCGGCGTACTTCCTCCCGGTGGTGGTGCCGACGGTGGCGGTGGCGATCGTGTTCCGCTGGATCTACCAGCCCGACGCCGGGCTGCTCAACGAGTTCCTCGGGCTCTTCGGCGTGCCGCACCACGACTGGCTGAACAGCTCGTCGACCGCGCTGCCCGCGGTGGCGGCGATGGCCGTCTGGCAGAACCTCGGCTGGAACATGACCTTCTACCTGGTGGGGCTGCAGGCCATCCCGCGCCAGCTCTACGAGGTGGCGTCCCTCGACCGGGCCGGTCGGTGGGCGCAGTTCCGTGCGGTGACCTGGCCGCTGCTCACCCCGATCACGTTCTTCGTCCTGGTGACCTCGACCATCGACAACCTGCAGGGCGCCTTCGACCAGGTCTACCTGATGACGCAGGGCGGGCCCGGCTACTCGACCTACACCAACTCCTACTACTTGTACAAGCAGGCGTTCACCTACTTCCACTACGGCTACGCCGCCGCCTACGGATGGGTCATCTTCCTGGTCATCGCCCTGGCCACCTTCCTGCAGTTCCTCTTCCTCGGCAAGCGGGTGAACTATGACTTCGGCTGACCCGGCGCTGCTCGACCCCGCCGGGCGCGACCGCCGCGAGGCCGCCGCCCGGCTCCGGGCGAGGCACGGGCGAAGCGGCGTCCGCCGGAAGATCCTCGCCTACGCGGCGCTCAGCCTGCTGGCCGTCATCGCGCTCGTCCCGTTCGTCTGGACGCTCTCCAGCTCGGTCAAGTCGATCGACACGATCTTCAACGACCCGTGGCAGGTGATCCCGCCGCACCCGCAGTGGTCGAACTACAGCACCCTCTGGCGCGAGCTGCCCCTCGGCCGCTGGATCTTCAACTCCTCCTACATCGTCGTCCTGGCCATCATCGGCCGGCTGTTCGTCACCTCGACGGCGGCCTACGCGTTCGCCCGGTTGCGGTTCCCGGGCCGGGACTACATCTTCTACGCGTTCCTGACCGCGCTGATGATCCCTGACGAGGTCCTGCTCATCCCGGGCTTCGTCCTCATCCGCGAGCTGGGGTGGTACAACAGCCACCTCGCGCTCATCGTCCCGAAGCTGAGCGACGCGTTCGCGATCTTCCTGCTGCGCCAGTTCTTCCTGTCGATCCCGCGGGAGCTCGAGGACTCCGCCCGGATCGACGGCGCCAGCTACTGGCGGACGTTCGTGTCGATCATTATGCCGCTCTCGAAGTCCGCGCTCGCGGTCGTCGCGGTGCTCGGCTTCATGGACGTGTGGAACGCCTTCCTCTGGCCGCTCGTCATGATCGACTCCGTCAACAAGTTCACGCTGCCCGTCGGGCTGCAGTTCCTCAACTCCGCGCACAGCACGGACTGGCCCACGCTCATGGCGGGCAACGTGATCGGGCTCATCCCGGTCGTGGTCGTGTACCTCGCCGCCCAGAAGTACTTCATCGAGGGCATCACGATGAGCGGCCTCAAGGGCTGAGGCCGGCTGCCCGTCCACCCACTCCGCCGTCCCAGCGCGTCGTCCCAGCCGCCGTCCCCGCCCCGGTCGTCCACCACGGTCCACCAGCCACAGTCCCTGCCTGCCTGCCTGCCGAGAGGTCACCACCATGCCCGTCGTCGTCCGCTTCACCGGCCCGCACGCCGCCGACGTGCACCCCCTCGACGAGCCACCGCTGGAGGCCGCCCAGGTCCGGGTGCACACCATCTACTCCGGCATCTCCGCCGGGACGGAGCTGACCGCCTACCGGGGCTCGAACCCGTACCTGACCAAGCACTGGGACGAGGAGTCCCGCGTCTTCGTCGACGGCGACCCGAGCTTCGAGTACCCGGTGGAGGGGTGGGGCTACGAGGAGGTCGGCCGCGTCGTCGAGGTCGGCGCCGACGTGTCCGGGGTCGTCGTCGGCGACGTCGTGTTCGGCACCTGGGGCCACAAGAGCAGTGCGCGCCTGGCCGGGACCTACGCGGCCAAGCGGATCATGCCGCCGGGCGCGGACCCGATCATCGGCATCTACGCCCACATCGGGGCCATCGCGCTCAACGCGATCCTCGACGCGGACGTCCACGTCGGGGAGACGGTCGCGGTGTTCGGGCAGGGCGTGCCCGGCCAGATCGTGGCCCAGCTCGCCCGGCTGAACGGCGGGGAGGTCGTGGCTGTGGACGCCATCGACTCCCGGCTCGAGCTGTCCAAGCGGCTCGGTGCGGCCCACACCTTCAACGTCACCGACCCGGTGTCCGCCGCCACCCGGATCAAGGCCCTCACCGGCGGCCGCGGCGCCGACGTCTCGATCGAGATCAGCGGGGTCTACGCGGCGCTGCAGGAGGCGATCAAGGCCACCGCCTACAACAGCCGGGTCGTCTGCTCGGGCTTCTTCCAGGGCGGCGGCACCGCGTTGGTGCTCGGCGAGGAGTTCCACCACAACCGCATCGACATCCGCTGCTCGCAGATCTCCGGGGTGAACCCGGCCCTCTCCCAGCGCTGGGACGAGCTGCGCCTGCAGCGGACGGTGATCGAACTCGCCGCCGCCGGGCGGATCGACCTGGAGAGCCTGATCACTCATCGGCTGCCCGTCGTGCGCGCCGCGGAGGCCTTCGAGCTGCTCGACCACCGCGCCGCCGAGGCCGTCCAGGTCGTCCTGACCTTCGACGAGTGATCTCCGGAGCGGACGACTGATCCCACAGGAACAGCCGGACCGGCCGGCGCCGCCCTGTACTCGCAGTACGTCCCGGCACCTCGCCGCACGTCCCGGCACCTCGCCGCACCGACCGGCACTTCTCAGCACGTCCGCGACCGCCCAGCACCGCCCGGTACCCCGGGACCGTCAGCACCGCCCGGTACCCCGGGACCGTCCAGCACCGCCCAGCACCGCCCGCACCCCTGTACCGCCCCGAGACGCCCAGCACTGCCCAGCGTCTCCCAGCACGTCCGGCACCTCGAAGCACCGACTGGCACCGCCCGGCACCGCCACGTACCGACCGCCACATCCCAACGACAGGACAGGAGGACGCGCCCCATGGCTCGTCTGATCAGGCTCGCCGCCCAGGAGCACCTGCTCCCCGGCGCCACGCTCGTCGAGAAGTGGGAGTTCGCCCAGGGGGTCGGGCTCGACGGGATCGAGCTGCTCGGCGGCGGCGGGGGCAGCTTCACCGCGCGGCTCCCGGAGCTGCGCCGGGCCCGTGACGCCGGGGTGGTCATGCCGACCGTCTGCGCGGCGATGGGCCACTTCCTCGGCGACTTCGACCCGGCCGTGCGGGCTACCGCGATCGAGGACGCCAAGGCGATGGTCTCGGTGATCGTCGAGGCCGGCGGCAGCGGCGCGATCACCCCGGCCGCGTTCGGGCTGTTCTCCCGGGCGCTGCCGCCGTTCACGCCCCCGCGCTCGGACGCCGAGACCCACGACGTCGTCCTGGCGGGGCTGACCGAGCTGGGCGAGCACGCCCGGCGGGAGGGCGGCACCGTCCTGCTGGAACCGCTGAACCGCTTCGAGGACTACATGGTCAACACCCTCGCGCAGGGATCCGCCTACTGCGACGAGACCGGCCTCGACTCGGTGCGGATCATGGCCGACTTCTTCCACATGAACATCGAGGAGCTCGACGTGGCCGCCTCGCTGCGTGCGGCGGGGGACCACATCGCCCACATCCACCTCGCCGACTCGTCCCGCCTCGAGCCGGGCACCGGCCACGTCGACTTCGGGCCGCCGCTCGACGCGCTCGCCGAGATGGGCTACGACGGCTGGTACACCCTCGAGTGCACGCTGTCCGACGACGCCGCGGTCGTCATCCCGAAGGTCGCAGCCCTCCTGCGCGGCTGAGTGCGGAGGAGCCACATCCGAGCGGGGGCGCTGGGCCGCCTGGCTTCCAGCGGAGGGGTGTCGTTCCGGCCGGGGCGCCGCCGCCCGGCTTCCGGCCGACGACTCCTGTGCGAGTCGACCGGACTCCTGTGCGCCTCCGACATGCCAACCAGGCTGTTCGCCCGGTGGTGGTGCGCTCGTCCGCGCCGGTTCGGGGGTGATGGGGGGGCTGGAAGAGGTCGCGGAGGTGGTGGGCG